>JAWOER010000195.1:0-8077 GCA_046482655.1 Candidatus Delongbacteria bacterium
TTGGTCTGGGTGAAGATCTGCAGCAGTTGCTTGTCGGGCTGCTGCAGATATCGTTTATAGAAATTAATGTCTTTTATTAACAGATTTAAGTTAGACTCTGTGTAATTTTTAGTTTTTGCCCCGTAAACGACCTCGCAGTCAATATATCTGCTGTTGGGAAATCCGAGAATCACACTGCCAGATCTTTTTAAGATATTCTGTATTATATACCTGAAAATTTCTTTTCCGTTTATATCGGGGCTCTGTAAAGTTCCCACAGAGATTAAGATGTCGTGCTTTTCAAGGTCCAGATCTGCAATTTTTGAAATATCTTCTTCTATAAAATCAAAATTCTTTGAGCTGAACCTTTTTTTTGCCAGTCTTAATGCGGAAGAGCAGTGATCGATCCCGGTAAAGAAAATATTATCTGAAGTTGGCCTAAAAAAATCCGCAAAAACAGCAAACTCATCTCCCCTGTTTATCCCTAGATTCAGTATCTTCATTCCCTTTTTAACAGTGATCTCTTCGAGTGATCTTATGTAGCCGCTCAAAAAGTAGGGTTCTTCAAATTTGAATATCCTGGAAAAATCTGAATCGACCCCGTACCTTTCAGAAATATCGACACCGGAGTGATTATGCCATGATTTACTTACATTAAGCGGTTTATACCTTATTAATATACGGTTATTGCCAAGATCTTTCGGCATCAGCATTTTACAGTGAAGTATCTCGGCCAGATCGACCCAGACCTTAAAAGGCCTGTAAATATACTTCTTCCCGGAAATGTTTATTACAGTTCCTGAGAACTCATTCGAAATGTCGGGACTGATAACTTCAAATTCAATAATATCGTCCAAAGACAAAATTTCCAATTTCCCTTTTAACTGTGTGTAGATATAATATAGAGACTCTTTGGAAAATATCATTCGGTCAGTTTTTTTAGCTCATTTGAAAGTTCGTCGTAATCGGTATGACTTCTCTTACTGAAAACGATCTCTCCTCTGCTGTTTAACAAAAAAGTGAACGGGACCGTATTTCTGCCGCCATACATTTTAAAAACTTTCATATCAGTATCTTTAAGCAGTATAAGATCCAGATTTTTTCTTTTTAACAGCGAAACTGCTTTTCTAACTGAAGATGGTTTATCGATAGTTATTGTGATCACACTAAGACCGCTGGACCCGAAATCTTTTTTTATCTCGTATATATCGGGAAGTTCCTGACGGCATGGTTTGCACCAGCTTGCCCAGAAATTGATGAGTACAGGGCCTTTGGTGATCAGACTGTCAAGTTCTATGAACTCTCCCTGAGTATTCTGAAGACGGAACCCCGGAGCCTTTTTAAATTCGTTCCCGAATACGACAAATGTAAAAAGAATAACTGAAAGTGTAAAACTGTATCTCATTAACAAGCGCCCTCCCGATCTCTTTATATTTATGATCTTTAAGCTAATACACCAGGCAATATAATGTTATAATTGATATATTTCAATATGAAATATCATAAAATTAATTCTTTGTTTTGTCCAAAGATTTCCATTATCTTTAACTGATGGATAACTTTAATAAAAATTAGTAGGAGTTCAAAATGAAGATAGTGGAATGTGTCCCCAATTTTAGTGAAGGAAGAAATATGTCGGTAATCGATCAGATAACCGATGAAATAAAAAAGATAAAGGGAGTTAAACTTTTAGATGTTGATCCGGGTTTTGATACCAATCGCACCGTCGTCACTATGGTGGGTGATCCCGAAAGCGTAAAAGAAGCAGCCTTTAATGCAATAAAGGTCTCTCATCAGCTGATCGATATGTCAAAACACAAAGGTGCTCATCCCAGATTCGGTGCGTGTGATGTTTGCCCGATCATACCTGTGAGCAATATTACAATGGATGAATGTGTTGATATAGCTCACGAACTCGGGAAAAAACTTGGCGCTGAACTGGACTATCCTGTTTATTTTTATGAATATGCGGCAACAACAGATAAGAGAAAAGATCTTGCATGGGTAAGGCAGGGAGAATATGAAGCTCTTGAATCAAATTTAAAAGATCCGGAAAGAAAACCGGATGCAGGTCCCTGCGAATTTAAGCCCGAAAAAGGTGCTACAGCTGTCAGTGCAAGGGACTTCCTGATCGCATATAATGTCAATCTAAATACAAATAATGCCAAATTTGCGAACGATATCGCCCTGAACATACGCGAACAGGGTCGTATTAAGAGAGACAGCAACAATAAACCTGTAAAGGACGAGAACGGCAAAAAAATAAAAACTCCGGGAATTTTTAAGAATTGCAAGGCTATCGGCTGGTATGTAGAAGATTATCATAGAGCACAGATATCTATTAATCTTACAAATTATCACATTACTTCCATGCATGAGGTATTTGATGAAATATCCAGACAGGCAGAAGAAAGAGGATTAAGGGTGACAGGAAGTGAGATCGTGGGTGTTGTTCCAAAAGATGCCATGCTTAAGGCAGGAATACATTATTTGGAAAAACAGGGATCTTGTGCCGGAGTTTCCGACGAGGAACTCATCAAGACCGCAATTCAATCTCTGGGATTGTCTGATGCCAGCAAATTTATTCCTGAAGAAAAGATCATAGAGTATATGATAAAAAAGCCTGACCAACTGGTCGATATGACCATAAAAGAATTCAATGACACTCTTTCATCTGATGCGCCTGCACCGGGCGGAGGTTCTGTTGCTGCACTTTGCGGCAGCTTATCAGCCGGCCTTGGAGCAATGGTAATGAATCTTACCTTTAATAAAAAGGGATATAAGCATCTTAACGACGAAGTTAATAAGGCTGCCAAAGAGCTGCAGAAAAGAAAGAATGAACTTATATCATTAATCGATGCTGATACTGATGCTTTTAATATGCTTATGGAGGCGGTCTCATCACAGAAAAAAGCCAAAAAATCAAAAGACGAGGATTCTGTTGCAAGAGCAGAAAAGGCGTATTACGATGCAACTGTCAACGCTACGGATATTCCTTTAACTGTAATGAAAAAAATTGCAGAACTCACTGAATTGATAAAACAAGTAGCTGAGAACGGAAATAAAAATGCCGCAAGTGATGCCGGTGTCGCCGCACTTCTTATTAATGCAGGTGTAAAGGCTGCGGGACTTAATGTTAAGATCAACCTGTCCGGTTTCGAAGATCAAGACGAATATAAAATCAGAACTCTGCAATTGATGAATAAGATACTCTCGAACATTGATTCAGGTACAGATAATATACTCAAGATCGTTGACGAAAAAATCTGATGCTATAAAAATCAAAAGGGGCGGATTCTTAATTTCCGCCCTTTTCTTTTTTTGTTTCTATAAAAACAGGACTGTCCTCAAGAAGTATTTTTAGTTTATAGACAGTGAGTTGATCAAGTTGTATCTTCTTGTCGAGTTTTAAAAATCTTTTCTCATCAGAAAAGAATATTTCAACTTCACAATTGCCTTGATCGGCCAGATGATCAGAAATATCCGAAAGAATATTTCTGTCCGATGAATTAATTGACAGATGCAGGATCATATTTGTGTCTGCAATAAGGCTTCGGGGCATTGTTAATATATCCTCTAAATCTTTAAATTTATCACCTGTAGTGCATATAAGTTCATCATTAAATGTAAACACTATGCCTGTATGATCATATTCTAATTTCTTTTTTTCTTCAGGTGTATAGTCAGCGATCAAACCTGCAGTACTCATTTCCACACCTGAAGTATCAAACAGCTCAGGTTGATCATAATCTGCGTCTCTTATAGATCTAAAATACTTTTCATTGAGTATCTCAATTTTTTTTCTGTTAGAATCAAATATGTCAAAAAAGCCTGTCTGAATAAGTAACTCAATATGATTTTGCTTAAGAATATTATTGTCAGCAGCCGAGAGAAATTCCGGGAAACTGAATATTTTATTATTATTTACCAGTTCATAAATATATTCTGAGACTTTTAAGGAAATACCTTTAATGGAGTAGAGAGGCATTGTAACCCTGTTGTTCTTAATGTATATCTTTTGAGCGATCAGCCCTATCGAATATCTATTAAATATATAACCCTGTTCAACAATAACAGGCAAATATTTCTTCCACTGCCCTTGCGAATTAACCTCTCTTGAAAAAATATACTCTGTGAATTCTTTCTTATTATTAATGATCAGATCAAGAGTTCTGAGTGCTGTTACCAGTTTTGTGACCGATTCAGAAAGACTAAGTGAGAATACCGTATTCATCACGGTCTGTTTCAGATACTCACAGTTTTCTGAGTACTTTTCTTCTACCTGGCTCAGTATAGAGTTGAACTGTATTCTCCCCGAAGAATTAGCGAGTCTTCTTTTTAGAATTATCATATCTTTTGATGTGAAGAGTTTGTCGCATATAAAATGCAGCTGCTCTCTAAAAACGATAAATCCTCTGGTTACTTCAAGTTCTTTTTTGTACCATCCTCTGGGATGAGCAGGAGACGCTCTGTCAAAAATAAATTCCAGATCGGAGTGAGATGATTCCAGATAGAGTAATAAGTTCCATAGATCGTTATCACATGTTCTCAAAAATTTGAGCCTTTCATATACATAGTTGAAATAGGGAATCATTTCCAGAACATTATTTTTGATATGATCAATGAGCTTAGGAGCCCCTTTTACCAGCCCGCTTTCAAAAAGAGGCCGCAATCCGAAGTATTCTCTAATGTCAATATAGTTATTAGACTCAATATTTATATTCCACACACCAAAATGTTTTGCTGTCTGAATATTATATGAGGAGGTGTTTATCAAAGCTTTTTCATCTTTTATTCTTACAGGAAGTATATCAGCAATATTCTCGTCACTTATAACCAGCTGATTAGTGTTCGTGCTATAATTCTTAAACGAATCATTTAACTTTAAGATATTATCAATTATGTCCTTCGCTCCCGGATCACTCCTGATCATTTCAGAAATAATTTTGTGACTCAGTACGGATTCGGTGTTAAAATTATATCTGCTATTCTTATTGTAGACCAGTAGCAGTTCGTCAGATAATTTTTGATCTAAGCGGTATTCTCTTTTGACCACACTGAGTATTGAAGGAATATACCATCTTACATACTCGCTTAAAAAACAAATTGAGTTTTTCGAAAACCTTTCTGAAAGATACTCAAACAGATTTCTCCTTTGTTCAGGAGAAACTATAACAGTTATCTGGGGATGAATTTTCTTTGTTGCCAGAACTGATCTGTGATAAAATTTTCCTGCAAATACCGGTGAAGAAAGAGTAAGATCGCATAGGTATGCAATATGAAGATCGTCTATAAATCCGGAAAAAAATATTGTCTTATTATATTTTTTGTAATATTCTTTTTTTACTTCTATCAAAAACATTATTATATCACAGATATTATATTTTCTGACAAAAGCCAGCTCTTTTTCCGCCATTTTTTTTATTTCAGATGTTTTTTTTGCCGTAAGATCTTTTAGCAATAATTTCAGGCTATAAAAACTCGAGTCGCCGACAATGTTATTTATTTCAAGTTTTGGAAATTTTACAGGAATATCCTCGATCAGAAAATTACACCGCCCTGTAACTAATCTCATATTCCTGATAGAGTCTTCGGGATATTTACTTAGGTTCTTTTGTATACTGCCAAGGTACTGGCCGTCATATCTTACTGTATTAGTAAAACCTGATATTCTGGCGGTAAAATCCTTGATCTGACTGTTAAATTCATTCAGGTAATATACTGGTTCCGCAGCCAGCAGTTTTATATCTGAGTGTGAGCTAAAATCTTTCAATCTGTCTGTCACGCTTCTGTTGTATGGGTTTTCTGAAAATAAGATATGATAAAATAGTTTTGTTCTGTCAACATCTAAAGCAGAAAACTGTCTGTTAATATAACTAAAATCCGTCTCAAGGTCAGTATCTTCAGAGATGATATCTGTTTTATAGACACTCAGACAAATGAAGCAGTTGTTTATGTGATCAATGTCTTCAAGGTCACAGTAGAAGAAATTTTTTTCGTGTTTGAGATTTTGAACGATCCTGATAGTATTTTTATACCCGAGATGGTTTTTAATATACAATATTATCCTGACGAACTTATTGTTTTTAAGCCTGCAAAAAAAGTCCAGCCCAATGATGGGTTTTATGCCGAAATCGAGGCATTTGGTGTAGAATTCTATAATCCCGGAAAGGTTTCCATGGTCGGTCAGAGCAAGTTCTTTGATCTTCTTTTTTTTTGCGTTCAGAACCAGATCATCAAACTTGATGCTGCCTTCGGGCTTTGTATATTGCGAATATATCATTAAAGACATATTTTAAAACTATCCTTTAGTACAGATATTATTCTCTTTTTTAAAACTACATCGGGAGAGCGAATAAAACTTACCGACCTGTCTTGAGTATTAAGCTCAATTATACTAGATTCCTTTTTATTTTCATCAAATCCTCTTTCAAATATCCGATCGACCTTTCCGGACCACTCACTTTTTATAGAATTAATATCTGTTAGGTTGTCTTTGCCCGAAATATTTACACTGGTGCTGATTATTCCATAATCCAAATGATCATTAATAGAGCTTATAAATGGATCACCTGTGTATCTTATCCCGATCTTAGTCTTCTTTTTTCCAAAAGTATGCCCGGTAGTTTCGTTACTGTCGGCGATCAGGGTGATCTGACCCGGCCACAGTCCGTAATTGATCAAAAGATTAAGGAGCTCAACAACATAAGTATGTGTGGAAAACATGTCTTTTATTCGAGAAAATGAGCTGTCCAGTATTAAAAAAGGTTTTGTGCTTCTAACTTTGAGTTTTTTGAGTCTCTCTACAGCTTTTATGTTCCTGGGATCGCAGGAAAGACCATAAATGGTATCTGTCGGGATAATTACCACCCCCCCTTCGGATATAATCCGTGCAGCGGTACAAGGGTCGTTTTTCATCAGGTATCATATCCCAAACCGTTCAACCAGTTTTCAACTTTCTGCCTTACAACAGAATAATAATATTCATCCCATTTCTCTTTATTGCCGATATGCTTTATCAACACTTCTTCTATATCTTCTATATTCGACAGATTAGATATGGATGTCTTAATTGTGACCTTTAGAGCATCGTTGAACTCCTCCTGCTGATCAAGATACTGGTGGATGATCTTTTTTACTTCCAGTATGGTAATTGTCGGGATCGGTTCATAATCATCCTGCTTGATAAATCTTATCCGTTTTATCAATTCTTTTTCATCAACTTCTTCTGTCGGAGAATATATCTTTTCATGATACATATCGTCATCTTCCATGTCATTACCCCATTCTTCCAAAGCCGTAAGCTGTTGGTCATAATCGTCTTCTACGCTCGAAGCTATATTTTCATCAATATAAACGATCTCACCCGTCTCCTTATTCAGGTAGTAGGTTATATCTTCAGCTTTTTCGTGCATCGCCCTTATTATCTCTTCAATATCAAAATCAATCATTCATTCTTCCTGTCTTAATTTTAGACCTTCTGTATTTTCCTTGCGAATATATAGATTAAAAGGAACCAAAGTCAATATAAAAATGAAATATTTTTTTAAACAAAAATTACCTGTTTAGAGAGTAGCCGACCGATAAATAGAATCTGTTATTGGCCTTGATATCTCCGTTCCCCAGAGTAATCCCCCAACCGGACTGGACAGGTGCAAGAGTTGTATTTAAGATGACTCCGGCATAAAATGAATTGGTAAAATCTCTATAACTCCACTCTATCTCCGGTGAATCCCAAAAACCGTTCAAAAAATAGCCTGTGGAAAAATAGGTATCAAAAAGAACAGATCTTCTGATCAGAAAACTTTGTTTGGTTTTAATCGTAAAATACTGTGTCTTGGAGTACTGACCAAAATATGTGCCGGGCATTGTATCGATCCCCCCTCTCAGATATCTTTCATACTCAGGCACAAGCTTATCGCCCGTCCCCGCACAAACCCCGAGTTCCATATTCAGTCTTTTCATAATATTGCCGTATAGAGACATTTCCCACCATATTTTCTGAAATTTTCTCTCGTTATTAAAATCTATCATGCCGGTTTCCATATTCCAGAAAAAATATAGCCCCCGGGAGGGAACAACATTATCATTTCTGCTG
>JAWOER010000230.1:0-3667 GCA_046482655.1 Candidatus Delongbacteria bacterium
AGGAATATTCGTTTTCAAGAACACAAGATCATCTTTAACATCGGAAATTTTGAACAGTGTTTTATCTGTCTTAACCCATTTCGTGCTGTCACCGAAAGATACAGACCACCTGTCAAGCTCATATCCTTCGTTCAAATTTGAGACCGAACAGGATGTTATCAGCAGGGTTATCAATATTAAAATTATTCTTCCGATCTTCATGTGATCTCAAAATTATTATAAATAATATACGAAATTTAAACTTATTTGTAAATAAGTGGAAACCCCTAAGCAGAGCAAAATATCTGATACTGTCTCAGACCGGATCAAGAATTAAATTGACTGAGGCTTTACTCTTGCTTATATTTAAACGAACTTGGATTACGAAAGGAACTGATAAATTGAATAAGAAAGAAAAAGGCTATATACAGGTTTACACAGGCGACGGCAAAGGCAAAACGACCGCTGCTTTCGGGCTTGCTCTAAGGGCTGCGGGGGCAGGCAAAAAGGTCTTTATCGGACAGTTCGTAAAAGGTATGCATTACAGTGAACTGGACATGATCCCGAAAGTTTCGAACATTACTATCGAACAGTACGGACTCGACTGCTTTATTTACAACGAACCTTCAAAGGATGATATTGATGCGGCAAGAGCAGGTTTTTTTGAAATGAAAGAGATATTGCGTTCGGGCAAATACGACCTTGTTATTATGGATGAGGCTAATATTGCGCTGCATTACAAACTTTTTACTTTTAAGGAGCTTAAGGATGCGCTGAATGCAAGAGCGGACCATGTGGAGGTTGTTGTTACAGGAAGAAAAGCGCCCGTAGAACTGATCGAAATGGCGGACCTCGTGACCGAAATGAAAGATATAAAGCATTATTACACTAAAGGGGTACAGGCTCGGACGGGGATTGAAAAGTAGTTTTTATTTGCTGCCCGCATCCTTCGCGGCGGCCCTCTCATAACCCTCTTCGAGCTCGGCAAAAAGTTCTTTTACCGATATGATCTTATTGATCCTGTAAGCATTTGCACCGCAAAAAGCAAAACCTTCAGACAAATGACCTTCTTTGGCATTTGCCAAAGCCTGACCTATGCAGTACTGTGCTTTTTCGGCCGCACAGCTTTTTAAACACAGCCAGGGACATGTCACTTTTTTTGCGTGCCCTGCTTCAATTTCTTTTAAAAAACGGTTCTTAATTGCTCTGCCGGGAAGTCCGACCGGACTCTGGATTATTATAATGTCGTCTTTTGTGCACTTGATGTATTCGTTCTTAAACTCATCCGTTGCATCGCATTCTTTAGTTGCAACGAACCTGGTTCCCATCTGAACAGCACTTGCGCCGAGTTTGATCATATTATAAATGTCTTCGCCTGTATAAATTCCTCCACCCGCGATGACCGGAATGTCCCTGCCGTATTTTTCGGCGAAAGGTTTAATCTCTGCGAGTACTTTCGGAATAAGTTTTTCAAGCTTGAATTCTTCCTTAAAAAGATCTTCTTTTTTGTAGCCGAGATGCCCCCCTGCCAAAGGACCCTCAACAACAAAAGCGTCCGGTATCAGATTAAAATTCCTGTCCCATTTACGCAGTATTATCTTTGCCGCAAGCCCTGATGATACTATAGGCACTATCTTTACTCCTGAACTTTTATACCTGTCCAAACCTATCTCGTGAGGTACATCGGTGGGCAGACCCGCACCTATAAAAAGTATATCTACGCCCTCTTCAACAGCTATATTCATTATCTCTTTAAAATCGGTTAGTGCGGCCATTATATTTAAACCAATCACCCCTTTAGAAGCAGCTTTTGCCTTTTTTATTTCTTCTCTTAATGCTCTTTTGTTCGCACCCTGATAGTCACTTACAAAATCCTCATCAAGCAGTCCTATGCCCACCGAAGCGATCACACCAATTCCTCCTTCGTTAGCCACAGCAGAAGCAAGCCCCGAAAGCGAAACTCCCACTCCCATACCTCCCTGAACAACAGGTTTTTCTATCTTAATATCTCTAATAAAAAACGGTTCCACGAAACACTCCTTTTATACTTTTCCGTCATACTTACATACGCAATTTCAGGTGCTTATGTGTCTTGTAACAATTTAACGATTTTATGGTCGATAAACAAATTAAAAAAATTTTATTTTTCTTAAGGTTTTGACAAAATCTTTATGAATTTTTCACAGAATTCGAACCTGTTTTCGCCATAAGGTATTTCCACTGACACTTTTTCACCTTCATTTTCGACCGATATATCATATTTCATTTCTTTCAACTCAAAAAAAAGATTATCCTGAACTGTCAGGGCTGTTTCTGTATTCTCGATCTTTTCTATTTCCTCTTTGTCAAAAATGAACATGACATATTCTCTAGCACCATCTATACTTACAGTAACATTTTTTATAAATATTTTGCCTGCCAGAATGGATATATAGAGGTTATTTAGAAGATTGGTGACTTCGGGGGGGACTGTTCCGAACCTGTCTCTTAGCTCCTCTCTAAGTTCATCAATTTCATCCTTATCGGTAAAGTTCATCATCCGTCTGTAGATATCGACTCTTTCTGCATCCTCCTCAATATAATACTGCGGAAGATACATTTCGGACCGGAGGTTTACAGAGGCTTTGATCTGATTAACAACAGGCTTGATATGGTCTAGAACATCCTTGAACTCTTCTTCTTTTAACTCCATCACTGCTTCTTCCAGTATTTTGGAATACATGTCAAATCCCACATTCTCTATAAATCCGCTCTGTTCACTCCCAAGCAGGCTTCCTGCACCTCTTATCTCCAGATCCTTCATCGCTATCTGGAAACCCGAACCAAGATCTGTAAATTCAGATACGGTTTCCAGCCTTTTTTTGGCGACAGTGCTCAAAGAGTTTGAATCTCCGGTTAAAAGATATGCATAAGCCTGTCTCGAAGATCTTCCTATCCTGCCCCTGAGCTGATAAAGCTGAGAGAGCCCGAATTTATCGGCGTTGTTGACGATCATAGTATTCACATTGGGAATATCCACTCCGTTTTCAATTATAGTAGTCGCCAGCAGCACAGAATATTTTTTATACATAAATTCGTGCATCACTTTTTCGAGCTGAGAGGGCTTCATCTGCCCGTGAGCGACGGCCATGCTGACCTCGGGAACGATCCTTTCCAGCATAGACTGAACAGAATAGATGGTCTCGACCCTGTTATGAATAAAAAACACCTGCCCTCCCCTGTCAACTTCTTTCATTATGGCCTCATAAATGATCTCTGACCTGAAAGAATGTATTTCTGTGATTATGGGCAGCCTGTTGACCGGCGGGGTATTAATAAGGCTCAGATCGCGCACACCGATAAGCGACATATGGAGCGTTCTCGGGATGGGGGTCGCGGTAAGTGTCATCACATCCACATTGACTCTCATTTCCTTTATTCTTTCCTTGTGCGTAACGCCGAATCTCTGCTCTTCGTCAACTATCAGAAGGCCGAGGTCTTTGAACTCGACATCTTTGGAAAGTATCCTGTGCGTGCCGACCACGATATCGACCTTGCCGTCCCTTATCTCCGAAATAGTTTTAGTCTGATCAGAACCTTTCTTGAAGCGGGACAGGTACTCGACCCTTACCGGATATTTTTCCAGCCTCCTCTTAAAGTTCTCATAGTGCTGATCGACGAGTATCGTGGTCGGGGCAAGAACAGCGAC
>JAWOER010000022.1:0-2581 GCA_046482655.1 Candidatus Delongbacteria bacterium
CCTCATCTTTAAAAGGTAAAGACCCTCATCAGTTGAATCTATACCTCTGAAAGCCGCAAGAAAGACCGTTATGAGCGATATTGAAAGCATCACGGCCAGTACTGTCAGTATGGACTTTTGTTTCTTCAAACCCTTCCCTGTCTAAGTAAAGTTTAAATATAATCATATAAAAAAATAATGACAACCTGATAATAATATTTTAAAGACAAGAACTAACATGTTGATATTTTTGAATTATGAACATAAATTTAGGACTGATAATAAAAAAGGTGTTTCCTTTGAAAAAATCTGGAATATATTTAGCGCTCTATTACATTTCTATCATTCTTGCTGCGGTCTATCTTTACCGTTACGGCTCCGTTTCATTCAACAGATTTAATATCGATCTGAGTTTATTTATCTCTGTCTTCTTTTTGACCGCAGGATTTTTTACATACCCTTTATCATTAAAAATGGTGCTGGACTCGCAAAATACGGGGGTCAGTTACAAAAGTTCCTTTTTGCTTTTGGGGAACACCATATTCAGTAAATATATTCCCGGCAAAGTGGCTATGATCTATTCTATAGCTTACCGGCTGAATAAAGAGAACCGTTCCGGCATGGCAGCAAACACATACGGGGTGCTTCTTTTTAAATTTATCATAATAATCAGCGGCCTGATCACCGGATTTTTTACCGTAGCTCTGATCAAAAATATTTCTCCCTATATAAAAATTGCCTCCCTGGGCCTTATAATGACCGGCCTGGCCTTTATGATATCAAAAAAAGCTTTCGTGATCTTTTCAAAAGCAGCTTCATTTATACTCAAAAAAGAAATTATACTCCGTGCACTGAATTTCAGGATCCTGATCAAAACTATAGCGGTATCTGTTCTATTCTGGATATTATGGGGTTTAGGAATATATTATTTTGTGGATTCTTTGGGTATAGAACTTCAAAACAGTTCCGCACTCATCTTTATTTATCCCTTTAGTATCTGCGTAGGTATTCTGGCTTTTATTTTTCCGGGAGGAATAGGAATAAGGGAGGGTGTTCTGGCCGCTCTTATCGTGGCAACAGGGAACGAACTGGCTCCTGCTGCCGAAATATCTGTCCTTAGCAGAATATGGTTTTTGTCGGGGGAAATTATTTTCTTTTTAATTTCGATTTTGTTTTCTTATATTGCAAAAAAATCCGGACAGGAGTAATGCTATTGAAAAAACTTACTGTAATAATACCCGCGTTCAATGAAGCAGGAGCAATTGGGGAAACTCTTAAAGAACTCTTGCCGTATGCCGAAAAGAACGACTGGAAGATAATTGTGACAAATGACGGTTCAACAGACGGTACAGGTAAGATCCTTGCCGGAATAAAAGGCATTACGGTATTGCATCACAAGGTCAATAAAGGCTATGGAGCGAGTTTGAAAACAGGCATACTAAAAGCGAAAACTGCTCTTGTGGCTTTTTTTGATGCAGACGGTCAGCATACTCCGAAAGATCTGGAAAAAATGTGGAATAAGTATTCTGATCAGGATATGCTCGTGGGCGCCAGAGCGAGAGGTTCGCACTTTTCTTTGTCCAGAGCACCGGGCAAATGGGTCCTTTCTGTCACTGCTAATTTTCTGGCAGGCAAAAAGATCCCTGACCTTAATTCCGGGCTCAGAATAGTAAAAAGAGAAACTATTTTAAAATATCTGCACCTTTTTCCCGACGGGTTTTCTATGTCAACAACATCAACGATCGCACTTATTAGTGATAAAAGAACTGTAGATTATATAAAGATTCGTACAAAAAAGAGAATAGGCACAAGCAGCGTGAATCAGATCAGGGACGGAAGTAACGCAGTCCTGCTTATTTTAAGGCTTATTGTTCTTTTCAACCCGCTAAAAGTATTTTTGCCGGCATCAATTATTTTGTTCTTCACCGGTGTTGTTTACGAGATCATCTGGGGATACTATTTAAGCCCTCATCTAAAACTTTTGCCGGGTGCTTTGATGACAATACTGACTTCGATAATCATTTTCTTTTTTGCTTTGATAATGGACCAGATTTCTCAAATACGGCGAAATGTAATTAAACAGTGAGGTCACTTTGCCTGTTGAAGAGAAAGAAAAAAAACTTTTTGATGAGATAGCGCTAAAATATTCCTGCAAAGACACATATCCGGTTTCTGCTGCTGCAAGGCGTTTTCAGTTCAACACATTACTGAACCTCATCCCCAAAGACCGTAATACGGAATTCGATAATATTATAGAGATAGGCTGCGGTAACGGTGCAGGTGCTGAATATTTAAAAGACCTTTACAGCCATTACACAGGAATTGATATTTCTTCTAAACTTATTCAAATTGCAAAAAAAAATTATGCTTCGGAAAATGCGGAATTTTTTTGTTCTGATATTCTGCAATTTGAAGAAAAAACCAAATACGATCTGATAGTTTGTGTAGGAGTACTTCATCATCTTCCCGATCTAAAAAAGTATTTAAAGAAAATATCAGATATGGGACACAAAAATTCAATATTCCTGTTTTTGGAACCACAGTCACTAAACCCGATGATCCAATTTATGAGGATGATAAGAAAACTTACAGACCCTTCGTA
>JAWOER010000015.1:0-9292 GCA_046482655.1 Candidatus Delongbacteria bacterium
TCTGCTTCCGCAGGCTTCACAATCTCTCTGTTTATCTTTGACAGATCGATCTCTATTTCATCAATGAGCTCCTTCACAAACTCATCCTCCGGCAGATCTGATCGTCTTGAACAGGAAAAAAAAGATACTGAGACGAAAGTTATAACAATAAGCTTAATTGTTAAATATTTACAAAAAGTCATTTATTGAGCTCCTTAAGCACCCGGTCAGTGATCTCATATTCAGGTTTTGCATGGAGCAGAGTGCCTGTATTAGCATCAAAAACAAAATCATACCCGTCGGCCTGGGAAATTTCTTTGATCACATCGTTGATCTGGTCTATTACAGGCTGCATAAGCTGGGAATTCTTCTTGTAGAACTCCCCGTTCTGTCCCCAAACCACTTCTTTGAACTCATAATATTGCTGAAGCTTTGACTGCCCTTCGGCCATTTTCTCATTTCTTTTTTCCTCAGAAACCATCATTGACATATTCTTTATCTCTTCTTCAAGGTTCTGGATCTCTTTTTCCATCTGCATTGCCTCAGATTCCTTCTCTTTGTTCCACTCGGCAAGTTCCTCTTTAACTTTTTTCGCCTCATTGTATTCAGCAATTACTTTGTCTGAATTGATGTAGGCAAATTTCATTTCCGCCATCAATGCAAAAGAAATCAGCATTGTTAACAAAATTACGGTCTTCTTCATAATTCTATCTCCTGTTTTAATTTATAAATTGGTACCCATCCGGAAATGAGTTCTCAACTGGTCTCTCCAGTCAGCTTTTTCTCCAAAGTCTTTAAAATAATCAAATCCGTAACCTATATCCAGACCGAGCATTCCCAGCATCGGAACATTAATTCTGATTCCTACACCTGCACCTTTTTGCAGGTCAAATAAATTCGCTTCGGTATAATCTCTCCACAAGTTTCCCGCATCAAAGTAAGCAAGACTGTAGATAAGCATAGGTGATTCGACAAGTTTGAGACGCAGTTCGAAAGAGGTTTTAAAAAGATTTCTTCCCCCTATAAAATAACCGCTTTCGTATGGTCCGACCGCATTTTCGTCATAGCCCCGTAACGGCTCACCGCCGGAAAGTCCGCCTCCGCCCAGATAAAAATACTCTCTGGAGCTTATATAAGAAGATTCTCTTAATTTATCCATAACACCTGCAACAAATTGTGAGTGCAGAACAAGTCTGTTCCTTACGATAGGCTGATACCACTTCATATCTATTTTGTGCTTATGGAACTCTTCATCGCCGCCTAAAATACCGCCTGCAAGTTTTGTCATAAGAGTAATAGAAGCTCCTCGGGTCGGAAAGTCAGCTCTGTCCCTGCTGTCTCTTATAAGATACTGAGCAACAGAGGAAGAGAGTACAGATTTACCCTCATACAATTCGTACTGTTCCGGAGAATTATCGCTGACATTGGTATATTTGATCCTGTCGATCGAATAGTACCACAGTCCCCTCATCCAGTTATCGCTCCATGCAAAACGCCTTCCCAGCTTTAATATACCGCTGGTTATTTGTGTGTCGGAATACGAGTCGTCTCTTTTTTGATAATCACCGCTCATACCTACAAGTGTGGGAGTATCAAAGAGCCACGGCTCTTCTACGCTCAAAGAGTACTTGTAGTAACTTTTACCGAACTCGATATTTGTGGAAAGCTGCTGCCCGTCTCCCTGTGTAAAAGGATGTTTAAACGAAAAATTATTAAAAACCAGTCCGACAGATCCTATAAAACCGTCAGCTTGGGAGTAGGCAATCGATGTCTGGGCCTGCTCAGTAGGCTTTTCTTTTATTGAAAATATCAGATCCACTTCCTTTTCATTTACCGGCCTCATGTCAGGAATAACACTCTCAAAGTAATTTAGTACCATAGCGTTCCTCTGACTTCGCAATATCTTTGTTTTGTTAAAGATATCACCGGGATATATATTCATTTCTCTTCTCAGTACTTTTTCGTTTGTTCTTGTATTTCCGGTAAAATCAACCTTCCTGATCCTGGATCTGGTCCCCTCTTTGATCTTAAAAACATATTTTATTGTATCCTGACCGACGATCTGCTCTTCGGGCATAATATTCGCACGCAGATAACCCTTGTCCATGTACAGGGTGGAAAGTTTGTCATAAACAGATATTTCGAGCTTATCCCTGCTGAAAACATCGCCCTCTTCAAATTGAAGAGCATATAAAAGTTCCTCATCGGAAAAGAGCGTGTTACCTGCAAAAGACGGTTTTCCAAAGTAGTACTGCTGTTCTTCAGATACTGTGATGTCTATATAAAGTTCTTTTTTATCTGCGTCTAAATATACAGAATCTTTGACAACATAAAAATCTTTATACCCCTCGTTCTGAGCATAACGGACCATTCTGTCAAGATCCTTTTCAAAATTCTCGCTGTTGTACTGCCCGCTTCTCCACCACCTGTCTTCATGCGTATCCTCGAATTGCTTTAGAAGCTCTTTCTTTGTAAAATTATCTGTTCCAAAAAAATTGATCTCTTCTATGAACACTTTTTTGCCTTCAGTAATTTTTACGGTCACATTGACTTCTCCGGGACCTATGTATTCCTTACTGACTGACGCATTGGCATTAATATAATTTTTTTCGGCGTAGAAATCTTCAATTGATCTTTCTATTTCAGCAAGGTAACTTTCTTTTATTATCTGTCCTTTCCTCAACTTAAAAAGAGGCTCAATGTCATCCTTTCCGTACTTATCGTATCCTGTGATCTTAACATTGTTGAGCCTGGGCAGATCTTCGAGGATAATTTTAAGCAAAGTTTCTCCGTTCTCAGTATTCTCCGACTCTATGACAATATCGGAGAATAAATTAAGTTTCCATAACTTTTTTATCGCTTCCTGAATATCTTCTGCATAAACGGTCTCTTTTGAAGAAAGTCCCGAAGAAACAATTATAATATCTTTCGACACAGAAGTCCCAACAACAGATATATCTCCAATTTTCAGTGATCCTTTGGAAGGCTGGGAATATCCGGTGATAAAGAAAAAAAATAAAACCAGAAAAAGTATTGTGGGTGTGCCGGAAAAGGTTTTGCTGTATATCAAGTCTTTTTACCCCGATCTAATTAATAAGAACAACTGCGAAATTTAAGTTCTAAAACAGAAATTGTCAAGACCGTTCTTATACGAAACTGTAAATTTAAAGGTTCATTATAAATTGATTAAGCTCTCATTTTTTCTTAAATTTCAAAGATGAAAGAACAATTTGATCTAATATCCGCATTTGAACCCAAAGGCGATCAGCCCGAAGCGATCAGACAAATTTCTAATAATTTTAAGTCCGGCGTGCTTAAACAGACGCTTTTGGGTGTAACAGGGAGTGGCAAGACATTTACCATGGCAAACGTTATTAAAGAACTCAACCGACCGACTCTTATTATATCTCATAATAAAACACTTGCCGCGCAACTTTATGGAGAGCTGAAGGCTTTTTTCCCGAGGAATTCCGTGGAATATTTCATAAGTTATTATGATTATTACCAGCCGGAAGCTTATGTTCCCGTAAGAGATCTGTATATAGAAAAAAATACTTCCTCTAACGAAGAGATAGAGAAATTACGGCTTAAAGCAACATCTTCACTAATATCAAAACAGGATGTTATAATAGTTGCATCTGTCAGCTGTATATACGGATTAGGATCACCTGAAGATTACAAAGAACTTTCCATAGAGGTCTCCGCGGGAGATATTATCGACAGGAATAAACTATATAATTCACTCATAGAAATGCAGTACGAAAGAAATAACTATGAACTGCTACACGGTACTTTCAGGATCAAAGGGGATATTATCGATATCCATCCCGCCTATGACGATACAGGCATAAGACTGCATACTTTCGGCGATGAGGTGGAAAGAATAGAAGTGATCAATTTTGTGAGCGCTAATGTCATTGAGTCTTTAAACAGCGTGAATATATATCCTGCCAAGCATTTTGTCGTTACACAACCAAAACTACGCAATGCGATCGGGGATATAGAACATGAACTAAAAGACCGTATAAAATATTTTAAAGAGAATAATATGCTCGTAGAGGCTCAGCGGATCGAGAACAGAACTAAAATGGACATTGAGTTCTTAAAGGAAATGGGGTTTTGTTCTGGTATAGAAAACTATTCGAGACATCTTTCAGGAAGAAAAGAAGGCCAAAGACCCTACTGCCTTATTGATTTTTTCCCCGATGATTTTCTTCTGATAATAGATGAGAGTCATGCGACCGTACCCCAGATCAGAGGAATGTATAAGGGTGACAGAAGCCGTAAACAAACACTGGTGGATTTTGGCTTCAGGCTGCTTTCTGCACTTGACAACAGACCTTTACAGTTCAACGAATTTGAAGAGATCACCTCCAGAACACTCTATGTTTCCGCCACTCCTTCAGATTATGAGCTGGAAAGGTCCGACGGTTTGATCGTTGAACAAATTGTCAGACCGACAGGAATTATCGATCCGGAAATAATTGTAAGACCGTCCACTGGTCAGGTGGATGATCTGATCGAGGAGATCAGACAGGTAACAGAAAGAAAAGAGAAAGTTCTTGTGACCACTCTCACAAAACGCATGAGTGAAGACCTGACCAGATTTTTGAAAGAGAACGGAATAAAGGCAGAATACCTTCACAGTGAGATCGAATCACTTGAGAGAGTCAAACTGATAAGAGAGCTCCGGCTGGGTAAATTCGATGTGCTTGTAGGTATAAATCTGCTTCGCGAAGGTCTTGATCTTCCCGAAGTCTCTCTAATAGGGATACTCGATGCCGACCGTGAAGGATTTTTGAGAGATAAAAGATCGCTGATACAGACTTCGGGACGAGCTGCCAGAAATGTAAATGGCAGGGTTATATTCTATGCGGATAAGATGACAGAATCCATGAAGAACTGTATTGAGGAAGTCGAAAGAAGAAGGGCTAAACAGATCGAGTTCAATGTTGCCAACGACATAGTACCCACTACGATATATAAATCAAAAGAACAAATAATGCTCTCGGGTGATCTTAAAGCTCAAAGAGAATCAGAAGATGATAAAAAGAAGAGAACGATAAGAACAGAAGAAGAAGCACATGATCAGATCATCGCACTCGAATCTCTTATGGAGGAGGCTGCAGAAAAACTGGAATTTGAAAAGGCCGCAGAGTACCGCGACAGAATAGTTACACTCAAAAAAATAATCAAACCGGGACCTTTAAAAGAAAAATATTAGAATTTGAATTCTGTAAAATTCTGATCTGTCCCAAGCGGGTATTTTTCAACTACCTTGTATTCAGGCCCGCTCCGTTTAAGGATGCTCTCATATAATATAATTTCAGTAATGCGGATATTCTGGAAATAGGTATCCTGATTATCACTGATGAATTTTTTGAGCTGATCAATAGACCCCGGATATCTAAACCTTCCCAATGTAAGATGCGGAGCGAATTTTCTAAAATCCACTTCAAATCCGATGTCGGAAATATAATTTTCAATGTCATTTTTCAGCTTTTCAAACTCAGGACAGTTTCTCAAACCTATCCACAATACCTTGGGGTGATAAAAATTTTTAAAAATACCTACGCCTTTGAGCACGGCCTCAAATTCATCGTGCTGCTGTGCCACAAGTTCCATCTTTTTATTAATAGAACTTATCTTGTCAACGCCTACATCTCCCAAAAATTTAAGGGTCAGATGAAGGTTATTTATGCCCACCCATTTAACAGACGCAGTATCCAGAATTTCTGATATCGAATTGTAAAATGTCGCTGTTCCGGATGTGAGAACAACCTGTATTCCAATGAATAACCTTTTTTTATCCGTCATGACCTTCTCATCAAATTTATTACAGTGCAATTTTAAGAATAAAACTCTAACAAATCAAGTATTAAATTTTTGATATTGATATTTTTGACATATTTTAATACATTCAGGAAAAAAGGAACTTTCAGTTGAAAAAAAAGATCAGGAAACTGCCCCTAAAAAAATATGCCATGTCCTTACTTTATTCTATTCTTAACTATTCAGAAGAAAAATATCCTTTCTACGCATCTCTGAAAGTAACCTCAAGATGCCATTTTGCGTGCAGATTTTGTGATATGAAAGATTTTCAGACTCCCGATCTTTCAACCGGCACGATGAGCCGTATAATCATAAATTTGGGGCGGTCATCCGTGTTTCTGTTGTCGATGGAGGGCGGAGAACCTTTGCTCAGAGACGATATTGAGCAATTGCTAATAGAAGCACATAAGCAGCCTTTTTATCTCCTTTTTACAACCAGTCAAAAAAATCTTCTTGAATATCCCTGGCACAAATATCAGAAATATATCGATTTCCTGCACATATCTATTGATGAAGGTCACGGTAACCTCTTCCTCTTCGACCAACTTAAAGAAATAAATAAATTTGACATGATCGTTTGCGTTCAGACAGTTGTCGCGAGAGAAGATCAGGATAAACTTGAAGAAAAGGTCTCGAAATGCTACAGCTCACAATGTAAGATCCTGGTAATGCCCGCGGTAACACTTGATGGTACAGAAGACTGTTTCCCCGATTTTGAAAAGCTTGAACTGCAAATAAAAAAACTTAAGAAAAAATATCCCGAAACTATAATAACTCCCAACTCTTATTTTTCGGCAGTTAAGAAAAAGAAGGGCGGATGCAGTCCCAGCTCCATTATAATAGATGCTGACGGAGCTCTTTTTTACCCCTGCAGAACATTAAAGAACAAAACTGTCAGGCTTCAAGAGTACGATCTGATGAAATACATTAATACAAAACAGGCCCGCGAACTGAGAAAAAAAATGTCGAATTGCAGTAAACAGTGCGGATGGTATCAGTATTTTGCCACTTCACGATTCAGCGGACTGAATGATCTCTTTGATGCTACCGCGCCTTATCTTAGAGAATTCCTGATCGGAAGAGAAACTGAAAAATAAAATTCTTTAAAAACCGGCTTGCAAAAAAAGATATTATGAACTATATTTTACGACTTGAACAGGACAGGCCTGATTACAAATTAAATTAAGATACGAGGTATTAAATGTCAAACCAGGAAGTTACAACGATTATCGCTACCGATTGCGGCTCGACTACAACGAAAGCCATCCTTATCGAAAAGATCGGTAATGAATATCGTCAGCTGGTAAGAGGAGAGGCTCCGACAACGGTTGAAGCGCCTTTCGAGGATGTTACCAAGGGTGTTTTGAACTCCATTATGGAACTAGAGGAACTGGCTACGGAATTTTATAAGACCGATTCCGCAAAAGATTCAAAGTATTACAACAAACCGAGAGTTTTCGTTAAAGACGAAAATATTGTAAGGAAAGATCCCAAAAACGACGACGGCGTCGGTTGTGACATTTACATTTCAACTTCTTCTGCCGGAGGCGGACTGCAGATGATGGTTTTCGGGGTTGTTATGGCAATGACCGCTGAATCTGCACAGAGGGCTGCTTTGGGTGCAGGAGCGATTGTAATGGATGTTCTCGCCATTAATGACGGAAGACTTCCTCATGAAAAAATAGAGAGAATAAGGGCGTTAAGACCCGATATGATACTTATAGCCGGCGAAACAGATCAGGCAAAACCAAAACATGTTATAGGAATGGCGGAGCTTGTAAAATCAGCCAGACCGACCGCCAGACTGGGCATCGGATACGCGCTTCCTGTCATTTATGCAGGAAATCATAGAGCTCAGGACGAGATCAAAAACATTCTTGAATCAGACACAGCATTAAGCATGGTGCCTAACCTGAGACCGACCCTGGAAAGAGAGAACCTGAGACCCGCATCAGACAAAATCCATGATCTTTTTATGGAACATGTTATGCAGCAGGCTCCCGGTTACGACAAATTAATGAAGTGGACCGATGCCCCAATAATGCCTACTCCGGGAGCTGTCGGACTGATTATCAACAAGATCGGCAAGATCCAGGACAAGAATGTTGTGGGGGTTGATATCGGCGGAGCGACAACAGATGTATTTTCCACATTTAAACTGGAAGATAAAGACGGAAGTATCCATCCGAAATTTAACCGTACGGTTTCTGCGAACCTGGGAATGTCCTATTCTGTCTCGAATGTTCTTTTAGAATCAGGACTGGATGATATTATGCGCTGGGTACCGTTCGAAGTAAACGAGCATGATCTGAGGAACAGGATTGGAAATAAAATGATCCGTCCGACTACAATACCCCAGTCCAAAGAAGATCTGGATATAGAGCAGGCCATAGCCAGAGAGGCTCTGAGACTTTCTTTTATTCAGCACAGATCATTTGCTGTAGGTTTAAAGGGCGTTCAGCAGGAAAAAGGGATCTCAGAAGCTTTTGATGTGGACAAATCTAATGATTCAATAGTGAATATGATGAAATTAAATCTTCTGGTTGGATCCGGAGGTGTGCTTTCACATGCTCCTCTCAGAAGCCAGTCAGCACATATGCTTATAGATTCATTCCTGCCGGAAGGAATAACAGAACTGGCTGTGGATTCAATATTCATGATGCCTCAGCTCGGGGTGCTTTCCGAAGTGGATGCTCCCGGCTGCGAAAAAGCGGCTATGGAGGTTTTCGACAAGGATTGTCTTATACATCTGGCTATGAGCATATGTCCGGTAGGAAACGCAAAAGAGGGCAAAAATGTTGTAAAGATAAAAGCCGATCTGCCCGACGGTACAAAACTTGACGAATGGATAACTGCCAACAAACTCATCAGATATGACTTTCCCCATGACAAAGAAGTCCAGTTCGAGATCGAACCTGCAAGAGGCTTTGATGTGGGGGAAGGAAAGGGTAAAAAGATCGTTAAGAAATTGCGTGGCGGCGTGGTCGGACTGATAATCGACACCCGGGGAAGACCTTTCAATTTTACAAAAGACTACAAGAACAGGGTGGAAATGCTTCAAAACTGGAATATTTCGAAAGATTATAAGCCGAAATCACAAAAAGACGGCGTATAAAACAGGTAAGTTAAAGATTTAGATCAGGAGATAAAAATGGCTCATGCATATACACCGGGATTAAAAGTAGCGGCAAGAACATTGATCAAAAAAACCCGTAAATTACCGCTTTTGGGAAAAGTCCTTGTCAAAGAAGAGGATAAGATTTCTTCCGACACAATTGTTGCAAAAACAGAACTGCCCGGAAAGGTTTATCCGATAAATGTGGCCGGACAGCTCGGACTGGGAAAGGCCGAGGAACTTGTTGAATGCGTTCTTAAAAAAGAGGGCGACACAGTAAAACAGGGTGAACTTGTCGCACAAAGCAAAGGCTTTTTCGGATTGTTCAAAACTGATTACAGAGCTCCGATAAGCGGGACTATTTCA
>JAWOER010000025.1:0-8844 GCA_046482655.1 Candidatus Delongbacteria bacterium
AAAGAACACCTGCCTAAAATTGAAAAAGTATGCAGAAAATATAATGTGGAGTGGTTCTTGCTCGGTAAGGCGACAGACACGAAAAGACTTACGATCTATGACGGGGGAGAGCTTGTCTGCGATCTCGATATGGAATTTCTTCATGACGGGCAGCCTCTTGAGACCATTACAGCGACGAGCGTTCCAAAAAAAGGACTCAAAGAACCAGAATATTATGAAGAGGAAATTGACTACACGGCGGCTTTTAAGGACATTATTTCACACCTTAATGTGTGCTCGAAGGAACCTGTGATCAGACAGTACGACCACGGCGTTCAGGGAACCTGCGTGGAGGGTCCCTTATGCGGCAGGCAGAACGACGGTCCAACGGGCGGGTGTATTTTAAAACCTCTGCACAATTCTGACGCCGCGCTCGTTTTCGGCCACGGCCTGAATCCAGTTCTGAACAGGATCGATCCTTACAGGGGAACTCTCTGGGCTTACTACGAGGCTTTGAGCAATGTAATAGCATTGGGCGGAGATCCCAAGAGAATATTTTTGATCGAGAACCACATATGGCCAAAACCGACTGAAACGAATCTTGCCGATCTTTATAGAACAGCCGAAGCACTTTCCGAAGTCTGCAAATTCTTCAAAACACCTATAATATCAGGAAAAGATTCGCTTTCTTCTACATATAAGAACAAAGACCTGACAATTGAGATACCTCCGGTAGTCTGCATTTCCTCAAGGTCGGTGGTTGACGACTGGAGAAAAACTGTTTCGCCCGATTTTAAAAGATCGGGTTCTCCCATACTTCTCGTCGGAGATTATTCAGGAGCTGAGCTTGGAGGCTCGATTTTCGCGGACAGGCTCGGTCATCTTGGCACGGCAGTTCCCGAAGTTAAGATGGAGACTGCAAAGGAAATTTTCGGACTCATCCATGCGAATATTCAGTCGGGAAATATTCTTTCTGCGTCAGATGTAAGCGAAGGCGGAGCTCTAATAGCCGCGGCAGAAATGGCGATCGGGGGCAAAAAAGGATTCAACCTGTTCGTAAATGATAAGGTTAAGACGCTATTTGCTGAAGTGCCGTCCGCTTTTGTTGTGGAAATGAAAGATATTGAAAGTGCCGATAAAATAATTGATACAGAACTTGCGGTGCAGATAGGCACGACAACTACGGATTATCGTGCGGTAGTAAATGATTTTAAGGGCAAGAAGATCGATATTGACATGTATGAGATCGAGAACTGCTGGAAATCACCGTTTAAAAAATATTTTAATTAAATGCTTAAGGTCACAGCCATAGAAAAGGATTCATCCGCCTTTAAGGAAGGTATTTCCAAAGGTGATCAAATTTTATCGGTCAACGGGAATGATGTTGACGATGCCCTCGATTTTAATTTTTACAGTTCAGAAGAAAATATTACTCTTTTGCTTGCGGGAAAGACCGGGCCTTATAAAGTACAATTCGGGCATCCGGGCTCTAACGGGATCACTGTAGAGGAAATTAAGGTCAGGCATTGCGGAAACAAATGTATTTTCTGCTTTGTTGATCAGAATCCGAAAGGTCTCAGGAAAACCATCTATATTAAGGACGAAGATTACAGATTTTCCTTCCTGTACGGCAACTATTTTACTCTGACGAACATTACTCAGAGAGAGCTTGACAAGATAATCAAAATGAGGTTGAGTCCACTTTATATTTCAGTTCATGCTACAGATGACGGTGTCAGAAAAAAGCTGCTCGGAATAAAAAAAGACGATGACCTTATAACGAAAATGAAGTTTTTGACAGATAACGGGATCGAACTTCATACTCAGGCTGTGATCTGCCCCGGCATCAATGACGGCGAAGAGCTAAAGAAAACGATAAGAGACCTCAGGGAACTTTATCCGGGGGTACGGTCTCTTGCAGTGGTGCCTGTAGGCCTAACTGGTCACAGGGGGAAACTCACGCAAATTGAGCCTGTAAATAAAAAATCGGCCGGTGAGACAGTTAAGATCATTTCTGACTTCAACGAAGAATTTTCGAAAGATATCGGAACGAATTTTGTGTTCGCCGCGGATGAGTTTTACCTCAAAGCGGGTATCGATCTTCCCGACGAGGATCACTATGAGGGATATCTTCAGTACGAAGACGGTATAGGAATGGCGAGAGATTTTACCGAAAGATTTAATGAGTCAAAAGATCTTATTCCGAAAGATATTATAAAACAGACTTCAGTTACTATCGTTACGGGTGAACTTTTTTACCGGATATTAAAAAACATCGTACTTCCGCAGCTTAGCAAAGTAAAGAACCTTGAAATCAGACTGGTAAAAGCCGAAAACAGACTTTTCGGTAAAAGTGTGACTGTCGCAGGTCTTCTCGGCGGGAACGACATTGCTGATGCGGCAGGCAAAGCAAAAGAAAAAAAGGAAATTCTTTTGATACCTTCAACCTGTCTGAATTTTGACGGGATATTTCTTGACGGCATGACAATGTCAGAGCTTTCAAAGATCACGGGATACAAAGTTTTGCAGCTGGAAAATCCTGTTGAAATATTTGAAAAAATAATTTAGATTTTAGTTTTATTTTACACAATTTACAATTAACTTTAAGCCCATGAAAGCTAAACTGATCTTAATAGCACTTATTTTTATTTTCCCGGTATTTTTACAGGCAGAAGATAGGTATGCTGAACGGGAAGCTGCCTTACTTTCTGATTCTTCATCAGTGGAAGAAATTATGGGTTCAATAAAGTCTGAGTTCGTCAAAGAAAAAATCAAAGGACTTCTCGCTAAGATATCAGAATCTAAAAAGATATTCAGACCTTTCAGAATCGATTTTTATATCAGAAAGAAACATAACTACAGCTTGACCGGTCATAAGGATATGACGATCAGCGAGCTTTTGGACTCATTATCTGAAAATATTGAAAAAGCCAGAATCCTGCGCATAAACAAACTTGATCTTAATGGAGACGACGGCAAAAAACTTGCACTCACAGATAACTCTTTCAAAGATCTGGAAAAAGAACCGGAGTTCAGAGAGAAAGCCGAGATACTGAAAATAATTGAAGAAACAGCTTTGGCTTCAAATAAAAAAAGTTCACTGGAATGGATATGGGGCAGGAGTCCCGAAGATGATGCTTATTATTCAACTAAGCTGACTTATTTTGACGACCGTTTTTCACTTTATCCCGAGTACAGATTTTATGTGGGCATCGATCCTCTAAGGGACAAAAACGGGTGGTTCTATTCGCTTGCCGAACATAATGTCCAGGAACCTCATGCGATCGCGATCGCAGAAAGGGGGGATGATCAGGACAATGTCCCGCCCGATCCGCAAAACAAAGCGGTAATACACGCCGAAAATATTGGTCGGGGTTTAGAAGATTTCGATTGCGGGTCTTCATCTTATGCTGATATTAACTATCGGGCCGATATAGTTATTTATGAAAAAAATACAGACGGCAGGCTATCATCAACTTTACAAAAGACAGATATCGAAGATCTTCTTAAAAGCGTATATGACCGGCCGGAAAAAGTGAAATATATAAGGCTGAAAGGGACTGACTTCAGTTTTAGAGGAGAAGAGGTCAGAAAATCTGAATCTGAGACCGTAATAAAGATTTCTGGAGATATTCAATTGTGCTCGAACAGGATCAAATCATTTCTTTCTGAAGGAATGACCGACGCTGATAAAAAAAGATCTGCAGAATTTATAACAGGCAGTAATTCTGACAAACTGTCATACAATGCCGCCGTCATAACAGTATATGACGGACAAACAAGTTATTTTCCCGACTACAAAATTTATGCATCGTCCGAAGTAAGGAAGGATAAAAACAGCTGGTTCAGTAATTTATAATTAAGCCTAATAATCTCTTTTGCTCATCCAGGATACTGTCAGACTTATGTTTTCAACTGCAGAAACGCTCACATAATTTAAGCTTAATTTAAGCGGAATATCAGTTATATCCAGTCTGTATAAAGGCAGATTTAGACCAAAGCCGTAAGTGAATTCAGATTCAGATTTGATATCTTCCTCGTATTCCTGTCTGTAATATCCGCACCGTAAAGCAGCCATTTCTGTTAATAAAAATTCAAAACCTGTTGAGAATTTTGAGTGATCCCCGTTCATCTGACTCTGGTAATCGGCGTTAAGAGTCAAAAACAACAGCCATAAGTTTGAGCTCAGCGGATTTCTGACCATCGGAATAAGAGCAAATTCTACACCGGCAGAAATAATGGAGGGAAGCTCCTGTCCTTCTATTTCTTGACCGTAGGCATTCTTGACAGCCACACCAATGGACGATTTTTTCCTTAGCGATGTACCTTTTTGAACATTAACAACACTTTGCACTCCAAGGTCCAAGCTAAATGCCGAGTTATTTTCATTTTCGGCATTTTTTGCATTATTCAGTTCGTAAAAATTCCCGCCCACTCCGAGCGATAGAAAAGGAGTAGGTCTAAAGGTAAGGTTCAAAGCATAATTTTTTACAAAAGGTTCGTAATTCGCAACAAAACTGGAATCCGCATCAAGGAGCTCGACATCTTCTCCGTACGACAGATCCTTCATACTCAGACCAAAAGCCAGTTTGCTGCCCAAAGAAAATCCGGCGCCTGCATAATTATATTCAGATCCCTCGTATTTATATCCTTCTGCTGATGAATAAGGAGAAAATCTGGAAACAGAGACAGTAATATTTTCTGATCTGGAAAGCAGTGCAGGGTTAGCGGATACAGAGAACATTCCGTCACATGTGACCGAAGATGTCTTTCCCATCGCCTCTGTTTTTGCTCCCGGGTGAATGTTAAAAAAAAGTTCTTCGGCAAAACCGGATGCTGTCAGGGTAAAAGCTAAGGTCATTATACTAAAGAAGATCGATATGTTTTTCATAATTTGCGCTCCGCGTTTTTATAACTTTAATACAGAGTTCAAATATAAAACAATCGGGTAGATTTGACAAGTATAATTAAAATGGATTTTTCTTTATTTTTCTTACTTTCTTTTGCTTGTCCCAAATGAAAATGCTTGACTAATTGACGGAAATTGATTAAATTGCGTCAGTATTTTGACGGAAATTGATTAAAAATAGTCAATTAGGTTAGGGGGTATAATGATATTTATTAAAAGAGCAATTTTCGAAAGTATGAAAAAAAAAGTACTGCCCGGCAAAGTGCTTATGATCCTCGGTGCAAGAAGGGTAGGCAAGACAGAACTGATAAATCATTATCTTGGAGAAATTCCCAAAGAAGAATATTTGAAATTCAACGGAGAAGATATCCGTCATGTCAAATTGTTTGAAGACAGATCTGTTGAGAATTATAAGAGGCTACTTAATAATTGCAGACTGCTTGTTATTGACGAAGCTCAAAAAATTCCGGATTCAGGGTTAGTATTAAAATTGATAGCTGACAATTTCAGAGATTTAAAGATCATAGTTACAGGGTCTTCTGTTTTTGATCTGTCAAACAAATTAGGAGAACCTCTTGTCGGCAGGAAGAACACGATCTATCTTTATCCTTTTGCTCAGATGGAATTTCAGAGATATGAGAATATTATAGAAACCAAAGAAAAACTTGAAGAAAGAATGATTTTCGGCTCTTATCCGGAACTCGAACAGTATGCAGACTGGAACGACAAGCAAAATTACCTTTATGAGATGATTAATTCTTACCTTTTGAGGGATATTCTTGTTTTTGACGGGATCAGGCAATCCGATAAGATTATTGATCTCCTACGGCTCATAGCTTTCCAGACAGGAAAAGAAGTATCTTTGCAGGAATTAGGTTCTCAGCTTAATATAGCCAAAAACACTGTAGAAAAATATCTTGATCTTTTATCAAAAGTATTCGTTATATTCAAACTGCGGGGTTTTTCAAGAAACCTCAGAAAGGAAGTTTCTAAAATGAACCGCTGGTATTTTTTTGATAACGGGATCAGAAACGCCATAATCGGAAATTTTAACCGCTTAAACCTAAGAAACGATGTCGGGGAATTATGGGAGAACTACCTTGTTTCGGAAAGAATTAAATTTCAAAGCATAACAGGCAGGATATCATCAAATTATTTCTGGCGGACATATACTCAACAGGAAATTGACTGGGTCGAGGAAGAAAACGGAGCACTGAGAGCTTATGAATTCAAATGGAATATAAAAAAGAAACCAAAAGCTCCAAATTCATGGACAGAGGCATATCCCGATTCAGAATATTCAGTAATATCCCAGGAAAACTACCTTGATTTTGTGACACTTAACAAAAAATTCTAATTGGAGTGTACCCAAAAGAGTAAATTATTCCCCAATGATCTTTACGAGCACTCTCTTTTTTCTTTTGCCGTCGAATTCTCCGTAAAAGATCTGCTCCCAAGGTCCGAAATCCAGCTGACCGTTCGTCACTGCACATACGACTTCCCGTCCCATGACCTGTCTTTTTAAATGAGCATCCGCGTTATCCTCAAATCCATTGTGCCTGTACTGCGAATGAGGTTTTTCCGGCGCGAGCTTTTCGAGCCAGACCTCGTAATCATGATGGAGCCCCGATTCGTTGTCATTGATGAATACCGAAGCAGTAATGTGCATCGCATTAACAAGAACCAGACCTTCTTTGATCCCGCTCTCATCAATCGCTGCCTGAACATCCTGCGTAATTAGAATAAACTGCCTTCTCTCTGTCGTGTTGAACCATAATTCCTTTCTGTATGACTTCATTTTTTCCCCTTTATTGTTTGAGGTTCAATTTAAGAAAAAATCCCCCGAAATTCAATTCTAATATTCTTGACTAAAAGGCACATTTTTGATTATATTGAATACTTGATATATAAAATAATAAGCGGGTAAGTAATTTAATACGGAAAAGTGAGATGAAAGAGATACCGAAAACATACGATCCGAACCTGATAGAGGAAGTGATCTATTCCAAATGGCTTGAAAAAGGCTATTTTAAAGCGAAAGTAAACGGGGATAAAAAACCTTACACGATAGTAATTCCTCCTCCGAATGTGACGGGGATGCTGACGGTCGGTCATGTACTTAACAATACACTACAGGATGTTTTCATCAGATATTATAAGCTGAAAGGCTTTGAGACCTGCTGGGTTCCGGGGACTGATCACGCTTCAATAGCTACAGAGGCGAAAGTTACAGCCATGCTTAAAGAGCAGGGGATCGATAAAAAAGATATAGGCAGGGAAGCTTTCTTAGAAAAAGCGAAAGAATGGAAGGACAAATACGGCGGGATAATCATTCAGCAGCTTAAGAAACTCGGCTGTGCGTGCGATTGGGACAGAGAACGGTTCACGATGGATGACGATTATTACAAAGCGGTTATTGATACTTTTGTTGACCTCTACAAAAAAGGTCTTATTTATAAGGGATACAGGCTCGTGAACTGGTGTCCGGGATCGATGTCGGTTATTTCCGATGAGGAAGTTGAGTTCGTTGAAAAAAAGGGAAACCTGTGGTATTTCAAGTATCCGATAAAGGATTCGGACGAGTACGTGACCGTAGCCACGACCAGACCGGAGACGATGTTCGGGGATACGGCGGTCGCAATTCATCCTGAAAATGAAAAACTCAAGCATCTCATCGGGAAAACCGCTGTTCTGCCGCTTGTCGGCAGGGAGATACCGGTCATTGCGGATACGCATGCGGATCCGGAAAAGGGTACTGGCGCTGTCAAGATCACGCCGGGTCATGACCCTAACGATAACCTTGTAGGGCAGAGGCACGGGCTTGAAGTTATTAATGTCATGAACCCGAATGCTACGCTGAACGACAATGTGCCCGAAAGGTTCAGAGGCTTAGACAGGTTCGCCGCCCGTAAAAAGGTTGTCGCCGAGCTTACTGAGCTCGGGCTTGTCGCAAAGATCGAAGATCATGTTCACCAGCTCAGCGTGAGCCAGCGCGGCAAAGAGCCGATCGAGTATCTGATGTCAGAGCAGTGGTATCTAAAGATGTCGGAACTTGTCAAGCCTGCACTTGAAGTTGTAAATAACAGAACTATAAAATTCCATCCCGAAAAGTGGATAAAGACTTATAACCACTGGCTTGACAATGTTCAGGACTGGTGCCTGTCCCGTCAGCTTTGGTGGGGGCACAGGATCCCTGTTTACTACTGCTCGAACGAAGGCTGCGAGACAGTGAAGATGGTTTCGTCTTCGAAGCCTGAAAAGTGTGAGAAATGCGGATCGGCAGATCATATCCGTCAGGACGAAGATGTTCTCGACACATGGGCTTCAAGCTGGATCTGGCCCTTCGGGGTTTTTAAGACAAAAGAAGAGCAGGATTATTTTTACCCGACAGACATTCTGATAACCGGACCCGATATTATTTTCTTCTGGGTGGCGAGAATGATCATGGCGGGAATGGAGTTCAAAAATGAAATTCCTTTCAAAGATGTCTATTTCAACGGAATGGTAAGAGATGAAAAGGGCAGAAAAATGTCCAAATCGCTCGGAAATTCTCCGGATCCTCTCGAAGTGATAAATGAATACGGTGCGGATGCATTAAGGTTCACTATGATCAGGCTGACACCTGTAGGAAACGACATTCTTTTCTCGACAGACAAGTGCGAGATAGGCAGAAGTTTTGCCAACAAGATCTGGAACGCGGCAAGATTTCTGATGATGAACAAGGAAAAGAATCAGGGTATAAAACAGGCATGTCACAGTGAATCTATCGAGGATAAATGGATAAATTCAAGGCTGAATAATACTATCGCGATCGTAGAAGAAAAAGTAAAAACTTTCCAGCTCAACGAAGCTCTCAAGGCTGTCTATGAATTTTTATGGAATGACTTCTGCGACTGGTATATTGAGATGGCAAAATCGCGCTTCCAGTCAGAAAATGAGGACGAGAGGAATTCTGT
>JAWOER010000133.1:0-4724 GCA_046482655.1 Candidatus Delongbacteria bacterium
CAGCAAAGCCCCGTTCGCCTTTCGCACAGACTGGCTGCACCAGACAGGAAGCCCGGACAGCATGGCCTTTGTCCGCACCAGCGGAAACAAGCTGGACGGGGAACTGCCGGACAATTCCATGGTACTCGTGGACAGGTCGCAAAACATCGTCACAAACGGAGCTCCCTACCTCCTCCGCGTAAGAGCAGAACTGGAGGTATTTATAACAATAATGACGGATATCCCGTTCTTAGAAGTCAGCTTCCAAAATCAATACCTTCGATCCCTGATTCGGTGAATATAAATATTGAAAACTTCGTAGTTAGCATAGCCTGGAATAACCCGTCTCTTAACAATGACGGAGAGCCTTTGGAAGAACTCACACAGATAATTGTGATCAAAGACGGGTCTACGGTTTTCTCAAACGAAGATCCCAATATGGGAGGAGAAGAGGTTTTTAGTGAGATTGTTTCATCCGATGGAGTTCATAAATATTATATACTGGGTTTTAACTCTTCAGGAACCGGCATAGTAAAAGAGGTTTCAGTATTTGCCGGTAATCCTTTCGACGGAGGAACAGGTACAGATGAATCTCCTTATCTTGTTTCAACTCCTCAGCAGCTCAGTAATGTCAGATTCTTTAATAAATATGACGGAAAAGTTAAGTACTTCCTTCAGACTAACGATATGAACCTGGATATAGAACCGTGGAACACCGGAGAAGGATGGGAACCGATAGATGATTTTGAAGGTGTTTATAACGGTGACGGATATAAGATCACAAATCTATTCATTAACAGACCGAATAATAATGAAGTCGGCTTATTTAGTGATTCTGGTTACGGTGGCTCCAAAAACAAGCAGGATTCGGGAACCATAGAAAACCTGATAATAGAGAATGGAAATATTACAGGACATAACCTTACAGGCTCAGTCATAGGATCAGGTTCTAGAATGAACAACATAAAATGCCATAATATCTCAATAGAAGGAAATGATCATCTTGGCGGTATTGCCGGTAAAGGCTATGTATTCAGCAACTGCCGGTTTGAAGGTTTTATTTCGGGAAACAACAGGATAGGTGGTATAACTTCATTTGCGGCAGAACTGACTAACTGCTATACTGATATCAACATCTCGGGCAATGACTATGTTGGGGGAATGGTCGGTTATTCAGAAGGTCTTAATCAACTTAATATTTCTCTAAGCTCTTCACGAGGTAATATCACTGCCGAGAAATCTGCAGGCGGTTTCATCGGTCTATATGAAGGAGATAGCGGAGAGATCACTGACTGTTATTCGCGTGTCAATATTTCAGGAGACATGTATATAGGAGGTTTCTCGGGAAGGCTTTCAATATGGTATGGAGGTATCATCGATTCTTACAGTACAGGAAGTGTAACCTGTTCATCATCATTACAGGGCGGTTTTAATGCATACAGCAACTGGGACGAAGATGATGTTTACAATTCATACTGGGATATGGAAGCAAGCGGTCAAACAGATTCAGAAGGAGGAGAAGGAAGGAATACTGATGAAATGAAGGATCCGGATCCGGAATATACATATGTAGGATGGAATTTCCAGGATATCTGGAGAATAGATCCTTTAGTTAATAACGGCTATCCATTCCTGTTGTGGGAACTGACCGACATAGAAGACCAGCAACATTTGCCCGAAACTGTAATGCTTGAACAAAACTATCCCAATCCTTTCAATCCTTTGACAAAAATAAACTATACCATTCCATCTGGAATTACAGATAATATCAGACTGGATGTTTACAACTCGAAAGGACAACTTATCCGCAGGCTCGTTGACAAAAAGCACAATCCCGGTAAATATACCGTCAACTTCAATGCTTCTGGCCTTAACAGCGGAATATATTTTTATGCACTACGAACGGGAAACACTGTAAAGTCAAGAAAGATGGTATTATTAAAATAATAATGTGCCGGTGAAAACATTAATCAAAACAAATCAGAGATACACCCGACTATACGAAAAAATACTACAAACATAAAGGAGGAGACAGATCATGAGCGATGAGATAAAGTGCCCCGTAACAGGGAAAACAGCAAAAAGAACTGCTGCCCGCGGAAGAACAAATAAAGACTGGTGGCCGAATCAGCTGAATCTGGGAATACTCCATCAGCATACGCCCTCCTCGAACCCGTTGGACGATGACTTCAATTATGCTGAAGAATTTCAAAAACTCGACTATTTTGCCCTGAAAAAAGATCTGTACGCACTCATGACCGATTCCCAGGAATGGTGGCCGGCAGACTACGGTCACTACGGCGGACTATTTATCCGCATGGCCTGGCACAGTGCCGGAACTTACCGCACGGCCGACGGCCGCGGCGGAAGCGGAACCGGAAATCAGAGATTTGCGCCTATAAACAGCTGGCCCGACAACGCCAATCTTGACAAAGCAAGAAGACTTTTGTGGCCCGTTAAAAAAAAATACGGAAAACGCATATCATGGGCAGACCTTATAATTCTCACCGGAAACTGTGCTCTTGAATCAATGGGTTTCAAGACTTTCGGTTTCGGAGGCGGCCGTGAAGATATATGGCAGCCGGAAGAAGATATTTACTGGGGAAATGAAGATAAGTGGCTGGGCGAAAAGCGGTATAGCGGTGACAGAGAGCTTGAAAATCCTCTGGCAGCTGTACAGATGGGACTTATCTATGTAAATCCCGAAGGACCCGACGGAAAACCCGATCCGGTCGCATCAGGCAAAGATGTAAGAGTGACTTTCGGCCGTATGGGCATGAACGATGAGGAAACGGTAGCCCTGGTCGCAGGAGGTCATACATTCGGTAAAGCTCACGGAGCGGGAGACCCCAAACTTGTCGGACCTGAACCTGAAGCCGCACCGATCGAAGATCAGGGTCTGGGATGGTTCAACAAGCTCAGATCAGGCAAAGGCGACGACACTATTACAAGCGGCATAGAAGGCGCATGGAACCCGACCCCAACAAAATGGGACAACAGTTATCTCGACATGCTTTTCGGATATGAATGGGAGCTCGTAAAAAGCCCTGCGGGAGCATATCAGTGGCTGGCGAAAGATGTAAAAGAAGAGCATATGGTAGTCGGGGCGCAAGATACAAAAAAGAAATTCAGGCCGATGATGACCACAGCCGACCTTTCTCTCCGTTTCGATCCTGTATACGAGCCTATAGCTAGACGATTTCACAAAGATCCCGAAGCTTTCGCCGACGCATTTGCCAGAGCCTGGTTCAAGCTCACTCACCGCGACATGGGCCCTGTATCACTTTACCTCGGACCGGAAGTTCCAAAAGAAGAGCTTATCTGGCAGGATCCGGTTCCTAAGGTCGATCACCCTCTTATCGACGAGGACGATCAGGTTAAACTCAAGAACATTATCCTCGCTTCCGGATTGAGCGTAAAGGAGCTCGCAGCTACTGCGTGGGCTTCAGCTTCCACATTCCGCGGATCTGACAAGCGCGGCGGCGCAAACGGTGCACGCATAAGACTGGCTCCTCAAAAAGACTGGGAAGTGAATCAACCCGATCAACTGAGAAAAGTGCTTAATGTACTCGAAAATATTAAGACTGAATTTAATAAGAACAGTTCGGAAGGGAAAAAAGTATCACTCGCTGACCTGATCGTTCTAGGAGGCGCTGCGGCAGTGGAAAAATCCGCCGAAGACGCAGGCTTTAAAGCAAAAGTTCCTTTCATTCCGGGGCGCACGGACGCTTCTCAGGAACAGACTGATGAAGAATCATTCGCTCTTCTTGAGCCCGAAGCAGACGGTTTCAGAAATTACGCCAAAGCAAAATACTCCGTTTCGGCGGAAGAACTTCTTATAGACCGCGCTCAGCTCCTTACTCTAAGTGCGCCCGAAATGACCGTTCTTCTCGGAGGACTCAGAGTACTTGACATCAATTCTAACAATTCTCAAAGCGGAGTATTTACCAAAAGTCCGGGAGTCCTCACTAATGACTTCTTTGTAAATCTGCTCGATATGGACACTGCCTGGAAAGCTGTCTCTGCAGAAAGCGATCTGTTTAAAGGCTTTGACAGAAAAACCGGCGAGTTAAAATGGACGGCAACCCGCGCCGATCTGATCTTCGGATCCAATTCTCAGCTGAGAGCCATCGCGGAAGTTTATGCGGCCGAAGACTCAGGATTTAAGTTTATAAATGACTTTATTGCCGCATGGAACAAGGTAATGAACGCAGACAGGTTCGATATAAAATGAGATCATCGGACAGTTTTTTTTACTGGGCATACAAAACGAGAGCAGATATTATAAACCGCCTTCTGGCAGAAGAAGATATTCCCCCGGAGAAAATTTTCCTGAGCTTCTGCTCTCACACGCCCGCTTTCGTTTCCCACGGATCTGAGGGCTTGAACGCGAGCATAAAAGGTGTAGGATTATTACCTAAGCCGGAATTTATGGAAGAAGTGCTCGAAGCCTATCTTAAACACATAGACAGCTATGATGAAACCGATAACAGCTACTCTCAACGCGGACTGGCCGTACTGGCAGGTCATCTTTATGCACCTGATGTTGCAAAGCAGCGGTAGAAGTAAGTCGTGTTGGTGGCAAGCCCTGTTGCGGTTGTAGAGAACGGTACATCGTCCTCGACGGATCCGATGAACACCACGTTATCCCAATCACCCGTACTCGTGGTGCCGGCATCGTTATCCCCCCAGCAGATCAAGGCCTGGGCGATCACGCCCATCTGGAGCAGGCCCTGCAGGGTCGT
>JAWOER010000287.1:0-3740 GCA_046482655.1 Candidatus Delongbacteria bacterium
GTTTTCTGTGGGGTCAGGTGCTTCGTGTCGATCACTTCGGAAACCTCATCACAAATATCCGAGGAAAAGAAATGGATCGCTACCTGGAGTCCGCTGATGGCGGAGACGTCGGGATTCGAGGAGCTTGCGATCGTGTTCGGTGACGCGCTGGAGAGGGGTTCATTCTACGAATTCCAGAGGGAATGCGACGCCATGCTGCTGGAGAAGCTGCAGAAGGGGGCTTTTCCGGTTTTCGGACCCTCTCCCCTTGCGGCCTTCGTGATAAGAAGAGAAATGGAGATACGACATCTGAAGCTGCTGCTGGCGGCCAAATCCGCCGGTGTGGGGCAGGACCGGCTCAGGAAAAGGCTGCCCCGAGGATAGGAGGCCCCATGGCACAGGGCAAGGTTGCATTCATCGGCGACGCGGATTCGGTCCTGGGGTTCAGGGCGCTCGGCGTGGAGACGGTGGTGCCGAAGGATGAGGATGACGCCAGGGAACAGTTCAGCAGGCTGGTCAGAGAGAAGACTTCGGTGATAAGCCCGCCTGTCCGGAAAGTCCCCCGCCGGAAACATTAACAAAAATATCGAATCTGCCGCTGTTTCCCGTTAGCTCCAGAGGCTGCTCCATGTCCATTTGAAGAAGTTTTTTCTTAAAATAATCCAGACTTTTCGAATTATTGACGGTTATTATTCCGGATCCTTCTTTGATCCTTACCCTTGCAGTAGCCGACTTTCTTCTGCCTACGGCAGTATAAAATCCCTGAGCATTCATTTTCATCTATTCTATATCCTTATTTAAATTTAAGTGGTTGTGGTGTCTGCGCTGAGTGCGGATGGGCCGGACCGGCATATACTTTGAGCCTTTTAAGCCTTCTGTCTCTCATCTTATTCTTCGGCAGCATTCCGCTTACTGCATAAGAAATTATTCTTTCGGGATGATTTTCACGCAGTTTATCAACCGGTATGAACTTTTCGCTGCCCACATATCCCGAGTGCCTGAAATACTTTTTAGATGTCTCTTTGTTGCCTGTAAGCACTACCTTTTCCGCATTTACGACGATCACAAAATCTCCGAGGTCGATATGCGGAGTATACATCGGTTTGTTTTTCCCGATAAGACTGTATGCTATTTCTGTTGCCAGCCTTCCGAGAGTTTTACCTTCCGCATCAACGATATGCCATTTCCTGTCGATATCGCTGTGCTTTGCGCTGATTGTTTTCATTGCTTCTCCTGTTCGATCTATTTTAATTTATTTTCGCCACTGCCATTTTTCTTTGACCCGCCGTCTTTTTTGGCAAATAAAAGAACCGTGTAAATCTCATAATTGAAACATAATTTGTAGCCTGAACTCCAACCGTCTTTACACGCGAAACCAAATATAATTCAGTAAAAAGATAAATGCAACAATTTTATCAGTTTTTTCCGGATGATCTTTTCTCATCCATTTTCTTTGCAATATCGGGATACAGCTCTCGTAAACAGTCGGGGCAGATCGAATGTGAAAATTTGGCGTCGGAACGGTCTGCGATATAGGTTTCCAATTCCTTCCAGTATCCCCCATCATCCTTTATCTTTTTGCATGAAGCGCAAATAGGTAAAAGTCCCTGAAGTATCTTTAGTTCATTGCGGAGGCTGGTGATGATCGTTTCGAGCTTAAGAAGTTTTGATATATCACGGAGTTCTTCTATGACATACATTACTTCTCCGTTTTCATCCAAAACTGGCGTTGCTGTTATTTCTTCAAAAACCTCTTTTCCGTCATAGATATGCTTATGTACCGTTCTGGTGAACTCTTTTGTTTCAATTGCTTCTCTTACCGGGCAGACCAGACCTTTCTCCCAGCAGGGAGTATCAGAATTGTGGCTGAACAGATAACATTTCTTGAATTTTTTATTCTTACGGTTTCTTAAAGCACAGGCAGCTTTATTCATAGTTATAATATTAAAATCTTTATCTATTACCATTACAGCCTGATGGATATTATTGAATGCATTATATTCTATCATATCGCAATTTTCTGTGTTCTGATCTTTCATACCGGCTTCTCCCTATTTTGTCATCTTATGAACTTACGAAAAAAGAATGAGCTTGTCAATTTATATTGCATTGATGTTAAAATTTTGTTAAATTATATATGAATTGTAAAGGATAAAAAATAGTGGATATAAAAGAGCAAATAAAATACTGGACTGAAATATCTGAGTATGACCTTTCAACCGCAGATGTAATGCTAAAGAATAAAAAGTATCTGTATGTAGGATTTATGTGCCACCAAACGATTGAAAAAATTCTCAAAGCGTATTTTGTAAACACGGTTAAAGAAATCCCGCCCTATATTCACAACCTGACCAAATTAACAAAATTGTCGGGACTCAATCAGGATTTATCTGAAGATCAAAAAGAAGTTCTTGATGTACTGGAACCTCTAAATATCGAAGCTCGCTATCCGACATACAAGAACGAAATTTTCAAATCATTAAATGAAACAAAATGCAAACAAATTTTATCGGACACAAAAGAGTTGTACCTATGGATAAAAAACAGGCTTTAGAAAGCGTAAAAGAATATTCTGTTCTTATCAGGAGTGTAATTAACCCTTATAAGATTTACCTGTTCGGTTCTTATGCAAAAGGGAACTGGGATGAGCTAAGCGATATAGATGTGGCTATTATTGTAAAGGGTCTTGATAAAGATTATCTAGAAGTTCTTCAAAATCTATACAAGCTCAGAAGGCAGGTAAATGACAATATCGAGCCTGTTTTATTGGATTTTTATCATGATCCCAGCGGTTTTATGCATGATATAATAGAGAACGGGACAGAAGTCGTATAGCATGAAGCTATTGAATATAGTAACCGATCCTTTCCCAGCGTATCGATTTCCAGAATTTGAACAGGGGATATTCGGGATCGAAGGAAAAATAGACCATTATGGGTTTACCCACAATATAATCTTCTTTTACAAATCCCCAGTAACGGCTGTCATAACTGTTGTCCCTGTTGTCGCCCATCATAAAATAAGAGTCTTCAGGAACTGTTACCGGGCCGAAATTATCTCTGAAATCTAGATGAGATATTACTTCGTCTGCTCCGACATCTTTTATAAGCGGAGTCTCACTGTAATATCTGGATTCACTTGCATATGGGAAACAGGCATTATAATTTATCTCGAGATATCTGTAAACTTCTACGCTCATGCCGTTTATAAGTCTGATCTTTTTTTCAAGATTTCCGCTGCTCAAATCAAGTTCGCTTTTTTTAGGATCATAAATGTTTAAATTAACAAGATCATCAAGGAGCCTTTTTTGCATATTCGGATCATCGACAGGATAGATCTCATTCGAAAAATAACGGGCTTGCGCCTTTCCCTCTTTAAAACCGGGATCGACCTCCACGGTGCTGTAGAAATCGGAAAAAGGTTCGCCGTCTATCAAAAGTTTTTTATCTGTCATTTCCACAGTCTGCCCCGGAACAGCGACACACCTTTTCACATAATACAGCCACTGGTCCATCTGCTGATCAAAATGTTTGAAAACCACTACATCACCGGGTTTTATTTCTTTAAAAAGAGGCGTTTTGAACCACGGTATGCTGAATCCGATCTTAATAAAGGGTATTCCCAGCCAGTCGGGCGTCCTGAAACCGTAGATGAACTTGTTAACAAGAAGCATATCTCCCACTCTCAAAGTTCTTTCCATTGAACCTGTGGGAATACGGTATGCTGATATAACAAAAGACATTATTAAAAAAAGTGTTATT
>JAWOER010000108.1:0-7154 GCA_046482655.1 Candidatus Delongbacteria bacterium
CATTGCAAAGTGGGGGAGCTTTGTTTATAATACGGGCAATGTTACAGGAGGGATTCCCGTTTGGGATTTCGATTGCGTGTATGGAATGTATATGCGGAGGTGGGAGCGGAGCATGAGCAGACGCACGACGGTTCTCTTGATCTCGTTAAGAAAGGGTATCCACCTGCCGCCAAATGACAGAAAAAGAGCAAGAACACGCAAATGGTTCATGGCTAAGATCACAGACATATCGACTGCATATAAGGGTTATGTGCTGGTTTCGGGAGGTAACAATGTGAGCGTTGATAATATCAGGATCCTGACTGACGGAAGCGAAAATCAGGTAGAAACCGTTAATGCTCCCCCGAAAAGATCCGACCAGAAAATAGAGACTCCGGTCAGTCGCGCTCAAATAAGTGACGGCAGATTTTTAAAGATCCTCAAAGCAACATACGGCGGTTTTTTGCCCGAGAACTCTGTTGATGTCACCTCGTACCTTCAGTCGAGAGTCAGCGGCGGAAAACTTAATGCGAAAGCCGATGACAGTTTTTTGAGAGTTAACATGAGATCGGGATTTGAGAAAACGCTCAAGATCAAATATGAGACGAACGAAGGAGTTTTCGAGACCGCTGTAATTCACGGCATGGAAACGAATTTGCCCGATAAGAATCACAGAAAAGTTAAGTAAAACAAAAAGAGCCGGAAGTTTCCGGCTCTTTTTGCTTTAACTCATTCAAGCGAATGTACAAGCAGCCCCGATCTGAGCTTCGGCTCGAACCAGGTCGATTTTGGAGGCATTACCTTTCCTGCATCCGCTATATCCATAAGTTCTTTTACAGATGTGGGGTACATTGCAAAGGCCACTTTGAATTTACCTTCATCGACCAGCCGTTCCAGCTCTTCTAATCCTCTGATACCTCCGATAAAATCGATCTCGTCAGAAGTTCTCGGATCCTCTATACCAAAAAAGGGGTCTAATATATTATCCTGTAAAAATGATATATCCAGTGATTTTACCGGATCTGTTATCAGAGCGGATGATGTATATTCTTCTCTGACTGTCAGCCTATACCATTCTTTATTAAAATACATCCCTATCTCACCTTTTTTCTCCGGCCTGTATTTCTTATCACCCCTATTCTCGACATCAAAATATTTATCGAAAGCAGCGAACATCTGCTCCGGTGTCTGACCGTTCAGGCTTTTTAGGACCCTGTTATAATCCATTATCATAAGTTGTTCATCGGGAAAAAGTACAGAAAGGAAAAAATTATACTCCTCCTCTCCCGTATGATCCGGATTAGACTTCTTTCTTCTGTTCGCAACTATAGCTGCAGAAGCTGACCTGTGATGGCCGTCTGCCACATACAGATTCTCTATAGAGGAAAATTCATCAACAAGCTTATTATTTATCTTCTCGTCTTCGACCTTCCATACAGTATGACCGATCCCGTCGGAGGCAACAAAATCGTACACAGGCTCACTTCTTACGGCTTCTGCAACAAGCCCGTTAATTACCGGTTCCGACCTGTATGTCAAAAATATCGGACCGGCATTGATATTTGTGACATCCACATGCTTGATCCTATCCTCTTCCTTTGCTTTTCTGGTGTGTTCATGTTTTTTTATTACATCATCATCATAATCTTTGGCACTGCAGCATCCTACAATTCCATACTGCTCCTTATCGTTCATCGTCTGACGGTAAATATAAAGCACGGGCTTTTCATCCTGTATCAAAATACCTTCGGAAATGAACCGGTCAAAATTTTCTTTTGCCTTATTATATACCTCATCAGAATAGAGATCAGTTCCTTCCGGCAGATCGATCTCGGGTTTGACTACATGAAGAAATGAAAGATCGTTGTCTTTTGCTATTTCTCTCGCCTCTTCTGAATTCACTACATCATAGGGATAACTGGCCACTTTTTGTTCAAGTCCGCTTTTTGGCCTTATAGCTTTAAATTTTCTGAGTACTGCCATTTTTCCTCCATTTTATTTAAATTTCTGAATCAATCACACAGGTTGAATCGATCCCGCCTCTTGTGTTATAGTCAGTTTCCACCCGTAAATACTCAGGTTTTAAAACTTTCTTAAGATCCTTGTATATCCTGTTGGTTAAAGCCTCCTGATATATACCCGTATTTCTGAATGATACAATATAGTATTTAAGCGATTTTAGCTCAATGATCTTTTTATCGGGCACATAGTTGATCCTCAAAATTCCGTAATCCGGCAGACCGGAAAAAGGACATACCGCAGAAAGCTCGTCAGTTTCGTATGTAATCTCCTGTGTCTCACCTTTGTAAGCTAATGTTTCCAGAAAATCAGTTCTTATTGCTTTTTCTGATTCAAATTTGAATGTTTTTCCTTCCGCTTTCGGCATAATTCATCCTTACTTTTTTCTTAAGATTTTACCTTCCGCCATAACCATTTTGGGGTAAGCGGCGAGGTTTAAAGGCTCTTTGTTCCATACCGTCAGACTGGCAGTTTTGCCTTTTTCCACCGTGCCGAGAATGTCATCAATTCCGAGAAGTTTAGCGTTTTTGTAAGTAATAAGTGATATCGCCTCTTCGTCCTTCATGCCGAAGATAAGAAAAAATTTGAGGCTCTCCCTGAGGTTGGGTGTCCAGACTACCGGGTGGTCAGTCATAAGCCCGTATTCAGCTTTGGACTTCATTAAAAGTTCAGAATTCTGATAGTAAGCATGAGCCAGCTCGATCTTTTCCCCCAGGCCGCCCAATGGACCGTACACAACAGGTATTCCGGCTTTTGCAAGAGCATCAAATATTTCTTTGTGGAAAACATCTCCGGTATGATCAGCTGTGGCTTTCAACTTATATTTTTTTACAAGTTTTATAAGGTACAGTACATCGTCTTCCTTGTGAACATGGATCTTGGCGGTTTTCTTTGCACTTAATATTTCTAAAAGTATATTCTCTTCCGGATCGAATTTGAGCTCAAAGCATCTTTGTATCTGCTTTTTCTGAAAAGCTGTTTCTTTTGCAGAAAGTTTATCTTTACCCTTATTCTTTTTATTCAGTTCATAAAGCTTTTTGTCCCGTTCTATTTCGGCTTTTTCTTTTTTAATAAGAAGTTTGTCGAACTTTTCTTCCAGCATGGAATATACACCCATTCTCGTGTTCGGCCTCTTTCCTTTCCAGCTTCCTGTAGAACGGGGGTTAAAACCCAGCGCCATTTTATACCCGTAATCTTTTAAAAGCGCTTCATCTCTGTGTTTTGCCCAGTGTTTTATTATCATGGCTCTGCCGCCCACAAGATTACCGCTTCCCGGTACAATGCACGAGTACAGTACACCAAAATCAACTGCATCCTTAAAAGCTCTGTCATCGAAATAAACACTGTTCAGCGGATCGTTCAGGGGCATGAACTGATCTGAAATATCGTTCCCCTCACTTTCACTCATCGGCTCGCCGTCACGGAACATGCCGATATGAGAATGCGCATCTATGAAAGCGGGTGTTACATATCCCTCAAAATCGGCTTTTAATGCTTTTTTTGAGACCTCAATTATCTTTCCGTCCCCGACAATAATTGTCTGATCTGCCTTTTTCCCTTTTCCGTCGTAGAGCACCTTTGCCCTGATCACTGTCCTTTTTGCCATCGTTACCTCCTTATTACAATAAATTTTTAAGTTCGTCAATTTCTTCTTCGGTATAAACTCTGCCCTCACCGACTCCCGGACAGGTTTTTGTGCTCTCTTCCCACTTCGTTTTCTTGTATAGAAGCGTTTTCCAAAAAGGGAAAGTTCTGCACTGAGTGGGTCTGGCCTCATATATCTTGCAGCCTTTTGCGATATTGTCCCAGAAAATACAGGCTCCGCTCCCTGCGTCCCGGAATACAGTGTATCCGTCAACTGTTGAAAGATATGTTCTCTGAAGCTCTTCTGATGTGTAGCCTGATTTTTCGACAAGTCTTTCAAGGTCTTTAGGAAAAATAAAAACATAACCGTTCCCGATGCAGCAGTTACCGCACCTTTTGCATTCGAACCGTATTCCCTCATTGTAGAATTTCATTCAAACTCTCCATTTCGACCCATCAAAAATACGAAAAACAAATTGTTTTGACAACTGTTTTTTAAATTTGACTAAAATCGAACTTTTGCTTAATTTTGAGCTTTAAGTAAAAGTAAAAAAAAACAGGGAACTTAGATGAAGATTCTTATTACCGGAGGAGCGGGTTACATAGCTTCTCATACAAATGTGGAGCTTTTAAACGAAAATTACGAACTTGTGCTTGTCGATAATTTTTGCAATTCTGTTTATGAGAGCGTTAAGAGGATCGAAGAAATATCCGGAAAGAAAGTGAAATTTTACGAAGCCGACCTGAAAAATTACGATGAACTTGAGAAAGTTTTTGAAGAGGAAAAGGATATTTTTGCCGTAATCCATTTCGCAGCCTTAAAAGCGGTTGGTGAATCTGTAGAAAAACCTCTTATGTATTACGAGAATAATATAACAGGATCCCTGAATCTATATAAATGCATGAATAAATTCGGTATTAAGAATTTCGTTTTCAGCTCGTCAGCGACCGTTTACGGCGATCCCGAAGTAGTTCCGGTAACCGAAAGTGCGCCGGTTCATGCTACGAACCCTTACGGACATACTAAGGCCATGATGGAGCAGATCCTGCTCGACGCGGCAAAAGCTCTCGGGTGGAATGTTGTGATATTAAGGTATTTCAATCCTGTCGGCGCGCACGGCTCCGGCCGCATAGGTGAGGATCCCGAATACCCGAACAATCTGCTTCCGTTCGTAAGTCAGGTTGCGGCCGGCATCAGGGAAAAAGTGGTCGTCTTCGGCGACGATTGGGACACGCCAGACGGGACAGGCGTCCGCGATTATATTCATGTGGTCGATCTCGCTAAAGCCCATGTGTCCGCGCTGGAGAAACTCGTGAAAGATAAAGGAACTTTCATATATAACATAGGTACGTGGCGCGGATATTCGGTGCTTGAAATGATAGACGCGTTCAGTAAAGCCTGCGGACAGCCTGTCCCCTACGAGATAGGACCGAGAAGGGCGGGCGATGTAGCCACCGTGCTCGCTGATCCGTCCAAAGCGCAAAAAGAGTTGGGATGGAAAGCCGAACTCGGACTTGAAGAAATGGTCAATTCCGCCTGGAAATGGCAGAGCTTAAATCCTAAAGGTTACAAAGAGTAATTCTGTCGGATTCGATCAGTATGATTTTTTGTTTATAGAGTGCTCCGATCGCCTGCTTGAAAGTCTTTTTGCTAACCTGGAATTGTGCATAAATTTCTTCCGGCGGACTCTTATCTGTCAGCATCAAAATGCCGCCGTTAGCTTTGAGTCTTTCAACAATTGATCCGGTGATCTCAAGAACCTTTCCGTAACCCGGTCTTGAAAGTGAAACATCAAGCTTTTGATCTTCCCTTAAAGGTTTGATGTAGCCTTTTCTTTTTTCGCCAATAGTAAGTTTAGTCAGGACATCAGAATTGTGAATGAGGCCTTTAAACCTGTCGTTTATAATCACATTATATCCAATATCAGTTTTTTTTAATACAACCACATCAACTTCATCTCCCGGGCTGAATTCGTCAGTTGTTTCTTCCATTTTTATCCGTCCTTTTCTAAATTCGATAAAATTATTTTTTAAATATACTTGTTTTAAACAGAAAAATAAATTACTTTTGTTTAAAAATAGTGTTAAACAAATTGAAATATGACTTTTTGAGGAGAAGGGAAAATGGGAGAAAAAAAGTATTCAGTAAATCCGGCCGGAGAAAAATTTGCGATACCCGCAAAAGATGATTACGCTGCTGAATTCAAAAGGCTTGAAAAACTTGCCGTAAAAGCGAAAAAGGAAGGAAAAGAAGTTGTCGTTGTCATGGGCGTGGGATTTGTCGGAGCGGTCATGGCTGCCATCGTTGCAGATACCAAAGATAAAAAAGGCAATTATACCAAGTTCGTGATCGGCTGCCAGAGGCCGAGTACCAGAAGCTACTGGAAAATACCTATGCTCAACAGAGGCGAATCTCCGGTCAAAGCGGAAGACCCCGAGGTTGACGAGCTGATAAACAGATGCGTAAAAGAGGAAAAAACTCTCGTCGCGACCTACAATAGTGACTGCCTAAAACTTGCAGACTGCGTGGTCGTAGATGTGCAGTGCGATTTTTCCAAGCACGAACTGGGTAACATGAAGTCCGGCGAGGCGGAAATGGCGGCACTGGAGGCGACCCTTAAAACAATAGGCCAGAAGATCGGACCCGAATGCCTTGTTCTGATCGAAACGACTGTCGCTCCGGGGACAACAGAATTCGTCGCATGGCCGATATTGAAGAAAGAATTTGCAAAAAGAAAGATGAAAGATACACCTCTGCTCGCTCACAGTTTTGAAAGGGTCATGCCCGGAAAAGAGTATGTTGCAAGCATAAGAGATTTCTGGAGAGTTTGCTCGGGCTGCAATGCAAAAGCCAGAAAAAGAGTCGAAAAATTCTTACACGAAGTACTGAACACAAAAAAATTCCCGCTGACCGTTATGGACAGACCGATCGAATCGGAAACAACAAAGATAATGGAAAACTCATACAGAGCGGTTATCCTCGCCTATATGAACGAATGGAGTGTATTTGCCGAAAGGAACGGTGTTGATATAATTAAGGTGATCAAGGCCATAAAAATGAGGCCGACACACAATAATATGATATTTCCCGGACCGGGAATCGGCGGATACTGCCTGCCCAAGGACGGCGGGCTGGGATATTGGGCCTATAAGCATATTCTGGGATTCGAGGACGGAGATTCTTTATTCAAGATCACTCCGACGGCTATTGACATAAATGACACTAGAGCTCTTCATGTACCCGAGCTGACAAGGGACGCTTTAAAAGACATGGGAAGATATATAGCAGGATCAGATATTCTTTTATGCGGAGCAAGTTACCGTCAGGATGTGGGAGACACAAGATACAGCGGTTCGGAGCTTGTAATACGAAAACTGACTGAAATGGGTGCAGAACTCAAGGTTCACGATCCTTATGTCGAGCACTGGTATGAATTCGAATCACAGGACACATATCCGGCTCCCGGACACTCATGGGCAAGGTTTTTTAGAAATCAGAACGATCTTACAAAGCTTAAAGTCGGTAAAGACCTGAAGAAAGAATTAAAAGGAGTTGAAGCGCTTATCCTGGC
>JAWOER010000141.1:0-3286 GCA_046482655.1 Candidatus Delongbacteria bacterium
CTTGCGGCGAGAGGTCCACCGCGGAAAAGCGCTGCAGCACCAGAAAGAGCAGGTTGGCCCCGTCGAGGCGGGCGATCTGATTGATGAAGGTGCGACATTATCATTAACTCCTTTGCAATAAATTCAACTTTATAATTCATACATCCGAAATATACTAAAGTTCTTTGGTTTTTTCTTCTTTTTCTTTAATATCATTTAGCAGATCTTCAACGCTGTCCAGTCCCTGCCTGAATCCAATTTTTTCAAATATCTTTCCGGCTTTGGATGAATATAATTTCGCTTTTTTTGTATCACCGAGATCCTCAAAATATGTAAAAGCCAGATTATATAATGCTTTCCCCTCGGAATGTATATCGTTGAACTTTTTGGAATAATCGATCTGTTTTTTATAGTATTCTATACTTTTATCCAGTTCATTCGTCTCTGCAAAACAGTTGGCCAGATTGCCATAACCGTGCCCCACCATTTCAACATTACCTATCTTTTTTGCAAAATCGATATTTTTCTTATAAATCTCTATGGCTTTATTATATTTTCCCATTTTGAATAGAAGGTCTCCCTTATTGTCATTGAGCAGGGAGAGTCTGATTTTATCGTTCGTAGTTTCAAGTATTTGCTCTCTCTGTTCACAAAGATCAAAAGCCTTTTCATAATTGCCCTGCTCCAGTCTGATATTAAAGAGCGACTGGAGCATAAGCTCCTTATTATGAAGCCTTCCTGTTTTTTCGACCAGCTTAATTCCTTCTTTTAAATATTTTTCCGAAGTTTTAAAATCACCTTTCGCATAACTGACTCTGGACAAACCGTCCAAAGCTCTCATGATCAGTTCATAATTATGTATCTTTTTGGCTTCGAGAAAAACTTTTTCGAAATACGCTGATGCTTTCTGCATATTCCCGGTCTGCCCGTACACCGAAGCAATATTCTGCAATGCAAAAAATTTGGGATTGATCATTTTCTCTTTGTCTGCAATTTTGAGCATCTTCTTATAATTGTTTAAGGCTTTGTCAAAATCCCTCCTGACATGAAAGTAAATGCCCTTTGCACATTCGGTATGAACATCATACTCCGGTCTGTATTTACCTGCCGATTCTTTGTCGATCTCCTTTATTGTTGAACTCATGCTCTTAAGATCACCCGACTTGTGATATATAAATGCGGCTTCTATAAGAGCAGCTGTTTTTACATCACTGTCTGCAAAATCTTTAAAAGATTTGAATATATTAATAGCTTCCCGGTACCTTCCTTCCTTTTGAAAAAGATTTATCATTTTTACTTTTGCTCTCTGAAACATTTTATCCTTCTCATCGGTCCTTTTCATGATTCTGTCACAGATAGCAATGGCCTTTTTTCTTTTCTCGGTCAACTTAAAGATCTCTATGTCCATAAAATAACTTTCAAGTTTCTCTTTTACATCCATCTTGTACTTTCTGTAAAGTTTTAAAAATTCAAATGTCTCCCTGAACCTGAATTTGTTCATGGCAGATTCTGCAGATCTCAGAAGGTAGTACTTGGCCTTCTCTCTGTCGTTTGTATGTTTATAATGGAATGCTAAAAGCTCATAGACTGACGATATATTGTCTTTCAGATTATTTTCGTAAAGACGGGCGATCTGTAAATGATATTTCCTTCTGAGTGAGTATAACAGTGTCTCGTATGCCACCTCCCTGGTAATAGCGTGCTTAAAAAGGTATTCGTTTTCTCCGGATTCCTCAAATATGGTCAGATCCACTTTTGTAAGGTCAAATAAACTTCCCTTTATATCAAGTCCGGCAGCTATCTCCTTTAAGTTCTGGAGCTGTTTTAAAATATCGAACTGGAAAACCCTGCCTATAACGGATGCAACTTTTAAAACCATCTTACTGTTCTCGTCAAGTTTATCGATCCTTGCAAGAACAATATCGTTCACATTATCGGGTATGCTTATGGATCTTATTGATGGCTTTAACTTATATTTAACAGAAGATCTTTCCAGACCGGCAAGCTCTTTGTCCCTTTGCGACATGAACTTATCCTCGATCTTATATTCTGAAGATGCGGTTTCTTTGTCGGAAATAAGATCCCCGCTGTTCTTTAGGCTCAAGAGTATCTCTTCTATAAAGAAGGGATTTCCTTTTGTTTTCTGGTATATCTGCTCATATATCTTTGCCGGTATCTTTGTCATATTAAATTTTTGAAGTATGAATTTTTTTCCTTCATCGTACTCAAGGTTCTTAAGCTCAAGTGTATATGACTTTGAATTGTCTTCGAATGGGATAAGTAAACTTTCCGGCCGGAAAACAAAATGTATCTGCCCGGAATTTTTTACCGGGTCTGTAATATTTAATAACGAAAGAAAAAAGTCAGCCGAGGCCGGATCGATCCAGTGTGCGTCTTCAACAAAAAGTACAGCTTTATCGCTGTTGAGCAGCTTATTGAAAATACTCAGGCTGACTTCATCAAAAAAATCTTTTAGGCTCGGATCATGAGCTTCGTTCCCGCTCCGCTTAAAGCCCAGAAATTCCGCGAACAATCCTGATGCGTCTTTTTCTCCTGCATACTCCAATAGTGTTTCAAGCTTTATTATTTTTTCTTTTTCGCTGTCGGTAAATATAATGCCCGCAAATTTAAATATGAACTCCTTAAGGACAAAATAGGTGTTGTTCTTTGTGTATGAAAGACAATTGACCAGATAATAATTTTCTTTTTTACCCTGTCCTCGAACAGCTTGTTTACGAGCACCGATTTACCGAGACCGGCTTCCGCTTTAATATTGATCTGAGAGTACTTATTATTCATAATGATCTTACCGTATGTTTCAAGTTCTCTGTTTCTTCCGATCAGCTTAAATCTTTTGCTCTTTCTGGTTTCGAGGACTCTTATGAGGTCATAAGCAGAAAATTTGCCTGTTACTCCTTTTAGTTTCAGTCTTCTTTCAGCGCCTGTTTCAACTTCGGGAACTCTTTCTTTTACGCTGTCCGAAATTATGATCTCATTTATACCGGAGCAAGCCATCAGACGCGCACTCAGGTTTACCGGATTACCCATGACGGTAAATTCCCGCCTGTGTGAGGCTCCGACAACACCGAAATAAATATTACCGTCGTTCACCCCGACCTTAATGTTGATCCCTGACGGCTTGTTCGATCTTATCTCCTGAACGGCTCTTAAAGCAAATTCCTCGTTCTTTTCCGTAGAAACAGGTGCACCGAACAGAGCGATGATCTTGTTTCCCTTGTCTCCCATATCGATCTTGTTAATAAAGCCCTGATATTTTTTTACCGTTGCTGCTGTAAGGGTATAGAAA
>JAWOER010000204.1:0-4864 GCA_046482655.1 Candidatus Delongbacteria bacterium
ATCAGTTTTGCTTTCTTGTCGCCGTCTTTTATTCTTGCGAGGACTTCTCTGACATCCTTTGTGCCGAGGTATGCGTACATTCCGCCTTCGCCGTAGAGTTTCTTCATCAGTTCCGCTTTAGTGTATTCGCCGGAAAAACAAGCGTTGATAAGCGGTAGCGGGGGAACACCGCCGGCTCTTTCGGGCGTGAAAGGCGCACTTTCCATTCTGTTGTCGTTGTCAACGATGCGGCCCCTGTCGAAGGCGGCGATGGAAAAGCCGGCACCGAGATGAGCGACCACGCACCTCATTTTATTGAAAGGTTTCTTGAGCCTTTTTGACAAATGCCTGACCGTCGCCCTCACATTCAGCGCGTGAACGAAACTGAACCGCGGGAACAGGGGCGAGCCCGAAATTCGTGCTATCTCGGGTAATTCATCAACAGCCACCGGATCTGAAATATAGGCGGGACAGTCATAAATTTTCGACATTCTGTAAGCAAGAGCAGACCCGAGATTGGATGCGTGCTGATAGACCGGCGTAAACAGTGAAAAATTAACAAGTTCTTCGTTGACCAGAATTACGCCGCTGGGAACCGGGGTCAGCATCCCGCCCCTGCCCGCGCAGGCGATCACTTCCGAACCTTTCGGAAGGTTCTTCTTTATGAACTTTTTCACAAGCTCATCCCTGTAATCAACTTGAGCCGCTATAGAATCGAACGATTTTATCTTGTCCGTGGGGTGCTCGATTGTTTCTAAAACTAGTTCTTTTACTTCTTTTCCCAAAACCTCATAAAGCGAGCACTTCGTCGTCGTCGCTCCAGGATTTACCGAAAAAATTATCTTTTGAACAGACATTAAATATTCTCCCCTGCCTTGATTTTTGAATGTAAAGTAAACCTGAGCGTCCGTTTTAGCAAATTAAATTTTTTACTAAATTTTTTAGCAAATAAAATAAGCCCCGTTTTGAGGGGGCTTAAATTTTGGAGGAGGAGTTATGAAAAGTTATTGCTGCTTATTACGGTTCTTATACAATCGGCGGAATATGAAAGTTCCATAATAATTTGAGAAATCAATCAGTTTAAACAGCTTTGTAATGACACCCAAAAAGTGGATTGAAAATACAAATGCCATAGGAATAATTTCAAAATCCGGTCGTTATGGCGGCACATATGCGCATAAAGATATTGCGTTTGAATTTGCTTCATGGATTTCAGTAGAATTCAAATTATACATAATTAAAGAATTTCAAAGATTAAAGGATGAAGAGAATAAAAGATTGTCTCTTGACTGGAATCTTCACAGGACTTTATCAAAAGTAAATTACCGGATTCATACCGATGCAGTGAAAGAAAATATAATTCCACCTGAAATTTCTAAAGCTCAAGAATCATTCATTTATGCAAGCGAAGCTGATCTTCTTAATGTAGCTTTGTATGGCAAAACAGCATCGCAGTGGAGAAAAGAAAATCCTGACAAGGTAGGGAACATCAGAGATTATTCAACAATTGAACAACTGCTGGTTCTGGCAAATATCGAGAGCCTGAATGCTGAGTTTATAAGAATGCAGATACCTATGAATCAGAGGTTGATAAACCTTAACAGATCGGCAATAGCTCAGATGAAATCGATTCTGTCTCTGAATCAGGTAAAGAAATTGAAATAAGGAAATGAGTTGGTGATAAATTACCACCGGCTGGAATTTGCAGGAGGTTTCTGCAAGATTTTTTAATCGTTAATCAGAAATAAGCATTATTGATTTGTCCGAATCTGAATATGTAAAAAAAGTATATTCAATCTAGGCAGGATCAATATTTCAGAGTTATCCCTGTATACTAAACGCAGAAATGTAGATATTCCCATGATAATCATTATGTACAAAATAATATTAATGTGGATTTAGTTTAATGAATTAGCATTTATACTTTTGGAAATTCGGGATTTTATTTGTATATTCTACTGCTGAATTATCAGGCTTAAAGTAATTGCTCAAGGCGGGCTATGATCGAAGAAAATGAAAATATTGAATTCAAGAAATCGACCTCGCTGATCAATCAGGCTGTTGTCTCAATCGTAGCTATATTGAATAAGCACGGTAAAGGTGAATTGTATTTCGGAATTAATGATAAGGGCGTTGTTGTCGGTCAGGATGTTTCGGCTAAGACTCTAAGAGATATTTCTCAAAAGATTGACGAGCAGATCGAGCCTAAGATATATACTCATATTGATAAACTGGAATTTGACGGCAAAAAGTGCATTAAGGTTACTTTTGAAGGCAGCGATAAGCCTTATTTTGCGAGAGGAATTGCCTATATAAGGGTAGCTGACGAAGATAGGAGGCTCTCTCCTTCCGAACTCAAGAAATTCATTATCAGGGCGAATGATTATGCAGGGCTGTGGGATAAAGAAATTTCAGAAGTAAACGAGAGTGAAGTTAATGATGAAACTCTAAGACAGTTCATTTATCTTGCTGAGCAGTCGGGCAGGCTTAAAATTGGCGGTTTGGGATCTCCCGAAGTTCTGAAAAAACTCGAACTGGTAAAGAAGAGCAAACTTGCTCAGGCGGGAAGGTATCTTTTTACTGAAAAACACGATATTGAAGTCCAGGCTGCAATTTTCGCGGGAAAAGACAAGCTCACTTTTCTTGATATAAAAGCTTTCAGAGGGGATTTGTTCGAACTTCTTAATAAAGCCGAGCTGTACTTTAGAGAACACATAAACTGGAGGGTTGAATTCGGTAAAGCAGGTTTAGACAGACTTGAAATTCCTGAAATACCGGTCGAGGCTTTCAGGGAGGCTTTGGTTAATTCAATTATTCACAGGGATTACACCAACCCTAAATCAAACGAAGTTGCAATTTTCAGAGACAGGATCGAAGTTTATAATCCGGGTACATTTCCCGAAGGTCTTGAGCCGCAGGATTACATAACCGGTAATGAGAAATCGCATCTCAGAAATCCCAAGATAGCAGAAATTTTCTATTATGCAAAGAAGATCGAAAAATGGGGTTCCGGGCTAAAAAGAATTTACGATGAATGCGAAGCGAACGGCGTAAAAGTTGAATTTAAGGTCGTATCATCGGGATTCGTGTCAATATTCCACAGACCTGAGGGATTTGTTGCAAAGAATTCTAAAGAAGGTGGTCAAGAAGGTGGTCAGAAAAGGTGGTCAGAAAAGGTGGTCAGAAAAGGTGGTCAGAAACTGACAGCTAAGCAAAAAGAATTACTCGAAATATTTAAGTCCGACCCCAATATCACTAGAGAAAGAATATCTTCATTATTGAATATCAATAATTCTGCAATACAGAAAAGAATAAAGTCTTTGGTAGTTAAAGGGGTACTTAAAAGAATCGGACCAGACAAAGGCGGATACTGGGAAGTGATCACTTCGGAATAAAGAAAATCTATGCGAACTGTACGAAAAAATCGTACGGTAGTAAAAAACAGGAGTCTTAAATGAAAATACATCTTCTTCAAATATCGGTAAATGAAAAGGACACGGAAGCTAATCTTTCCAAAGCTGTGAATAAATTCAAAGGTCTGAAGGGCGGCGGAATTGCTGTTCTGCCGGAAATGTTCATTCCGGGTTACGACAGGAAGAATATGGAGTACTGGTCGGATAAATGGCAGGATGTGGTCATGGAATTTTCGGGCGCGGCGAAAGAAAACGGTACGGCTGTCATTTTTACTACTCCGGCCAGAGAGAACGGAAAGATCTTCAACAGGGCTTTCTTTATTGATAATGAAGGCAGAGTGCTCTCAACTTACGACAAAGTTCATCTTTTCAGGCTTATGGAGGAAGAAAAGGTGTTCGATCAGGGTGATAAGCTCGGGACTTTTTCGTTCGGGGAATGGACCGTCGGTATAAATACATGCTATGACATACGATTTCCCGAAAGCCAGCGTAAGTTATGGAGCGAAGGTACAAATCTGATGATAGTGCCTGCAACATGGCCTTATAAAAGGGTGGATGCAATGATAAAACTTTCTTACGCAAGAGCGATCGAGAACCAGTGTTATTTTGTGATCGTAAACCGTGCGTCAGAGCGTGAAGATAACCCCACTTACGGCGGAAATTCGATGGTGATAGCTCCCGACGGCACTCTTGTCACAGGATGCGGATATACAGAAGATTTCAGATCAGCTGAAATTGATATATCGAATGTGGAAAATTACAGAAAGCTCATAGACTGCAGAGCCGACCGCAGGACAGATCTTTATTAATGAATAATTTTAAGCCTTTTTAATTCCGCTATAAATTTTTCCCGTTTCGGAATCGATCGTTATCAAAGTCCCGCTTTTTAATATCTCTGTAGCGTTTTCAGCGTTGGAGATCACAGGAATATCGAGAGCTTTTCCGACAATAATAGCTTCGGAATCGGCAGAATCTTCCTCTGTGATTATACCGCCTGAATGTTTTATCAGCTGAAGTATATTTTCGGTACTGGAGCAGATGACGAGAATATCTCCGGCCGTGAAATTTTCTATACCGCTTCCGTCTTTTTTTATCAGACAAACATTTTCCGACTCCTTAAGTCTATTGAGCCCTTTGCCTTCGAGAAGCATATTTCCGATTATCTGTACTTTCATAGTGTTTGTAGTTCCCCTTACATTAATAGGAGTGCCTCCTGTAATGACCACGAGATCACCGGATTTTACGATGCCGGTTTTCAAAGCTATCTCTATTGTATGCTCAAAAAGCTCGTCAGTTGTATTTTTAATTTCGGACATCTGCGGGATAACTCCCCATGACAATGAAAGCTGATTGTACACTGTCGGGTTGGCTGTTGTTGCGATTATCGGGCATACAGGTCTGAATCTGGAGACGGTTCTCGCGGTATTTCCCGATTCTGTAACTGTGATTATGGCCGCAGCGTCGAGAGAATG
>JAWOER010000208.1:0-4895 GCA_046482655.1 Candidatus Delongbacteria bacterium
TAAAGAAACATATCACTCTTGCTCCTGACTGCATAGGCGATGAGGTCAAAGAGATCGTCATGAACATGAAGGACGGTCAGGTCGTACTTCTCGAAAATTTGAGGTTTCACGCGGAAGAGGAAGCCGGGGACGAGGAATTCGCCGCAAAGCTGGCTGAGCTTGGCGAAGTTTACATTTCGGACGCTTTCGGAGTGTGCCACAGAGCCCACGCATCAGTTTCTATCATAGCCAAATATTTCGATAAAGTAGCTTCCGGCTATCTGCTTAAGAATGAAATTGAATACATCGGCGGAGCTATGAAAGATCCGAAAAAACCTCTCGCCACTATCCTCGCAGGCAACAAAATATCCTCAAAGATAGATGTCATAATGAAGCTTATAGATATTTCAGACAAAATATTCATCGGAGGCGGCATAGCTAATACGATGCTTCTCGCGAAAGGTGTCGAGATCGGAAAATCTCTTGTCGAGGCGGATAAGACCGAAGTCGCGAAAGAGATTTTGAAAAAAGCCGAGAAAAAAGGCACGAAGATCCTTCTTCCACTGGACATGTTGTGCGGAAAAGAATTCAAGAACGAAACCGAGACAAAATATTGTGATACTGATAAGCAGGAAAAAGACTGGATAGCAATGGGTATTGGCCCGAAAACCGTTCAAAATTACAAAGACGAACTTAAGGACTGCAAAACAGTGATCTGGAACGGACCGATGTCGGTTTTCGAGTTCGAAAACTTCGCGAAAGAAACTTTCGAGATCGCGAACATCATCGCCGATTATACTAAGAATAACGGACTGATATCCATAATCGGCGGGGGAGACACCGCCGCGGCGGTAAAAACAGCCGGACTGGACGGGAAGTTTTCTCACATTTCGACCGGGGGCGGAGCGGCGATGGAGTACATGGAAGGCAAAAAACTTCCCGGCATCGCCTGCCTGAGTTCCGGCGGTTTCGACGGCAAAAGGAAGTTCCTGATCGCAGGGAACTGGAAAATGAACAAGACCCCGCAGGAGGCAGTCAGGTTCGCAAGAGAATTAAAAAAGGTGATGCCGAACGACGACAATGTCGAGATCATGGCCGCGCCCGTATTCAACTCGATCTGGCCGGTATATCAGGAACTAAAAAAAACTCATATAGATATTGGTGCACAGGATGTATTTTGGGAAACTTCGGGCGCGTTCACCGGCGAAGTGCCGGCCAAGATGCTCAAGCTTTCCGGAGTAAAATACTGCATAATAGGTCACAGCGAAAGAAGGCAGTATTTTCATGAGACTGACGACACCGTAAACAAAAAGGTAAAAGCCGTACTCAAAGAGCGGCTTATTCCTGTCATCTGCGTGGGAGAAAAGCTTGAACACAGAGAGGCTGAACTCGAAAAAGATGTTGTAAAGAGCCAGGTAAAAAAAGCTCTCTGCGGAATAGAATTAAATGATGACCCCGAAATCGTTATAGCCTATGAACCCGTCTGGGCTATAGGCACAGGAAGGACCGCGTCGCCGGCTCAGGCACAGGAAATGCACGAATATATTAGGGAAATACTTGCCGGGATGTATAGTGAGTTGTTTGCAGAGAGCGTCAGGATAATCTACGGCGGATCTCTTAAGCCCGAAAATGCAAAAAAGCTTTTAAGCCGGAAAGACATTGACGGCGGATTAATAGGCGGAGCCGCCCTGAAAGTGAAGGATTTTTGTGCAATAGCAGATACTGCTGTTTCTAATTAAAAAGTGAGATATGTTTCAAGGCTGAATTTAATTTGATCATCACCCTGCCGGAAGTTCTCGATCTCGAGTGCGGATATGATGTATAGCTTTTTGAACACATAATCTATTCCGATCTTTGGTCCATGAGAAATATATACTCTGGAAAGATCAGTTTTTGAGAAATCAGAGCTGTTAAAATCATAGCTGTCTATCTCGTAATAAAAATACTCTGCTCTCAAAAGGAGCCCTTCCTTATTTTTCACATTAAAAGATATTGAAGAAAAATAATGATCTTTCAGGTCAACAGGATGCGAGGTGAAATTTTTGTAATTCAGGTATCCGAATTCTTCATAAACATATTTATTGGTAAGTTTGAATGTTAAATTGTCGAACAATTTGTAGGATACAGTATCGCTGACAGAATAATTCTTTATAACAAAGCTTTTTGAATGGTCAGCATCGTGATCATACGATCTGAAATAAGATCTGAAGTGTATCCTGCCTCTGATATAGAGATCTTCTGTAAGGTTTGAACTGATATCGGAAACGGAATTTATAACTCTGTCAGTATAATTATTTATGCTTCTTTCCGATGAAATATTTACCATTTTGTAATATTCTAAGGGAAAAGACTGATCAAATGAGGCAAATTTAAATTTTTTGAAGAGCAGCCCGGGTGAAAAGCTCATTTTGATAATATCCCTGTCTTCAATATTGTTCTCGTTCAGCGATTTGTACTGATGTTTAAAATATTTTCCGTAGAATTTTACAACAATGTCATTCAAAGCGTACCTGCTGTCGGTGCTCAAGGAAAAATTATAGGATGACAGTGAATTATCCGTATCCCCGTAATTGAGTGAAAATTTGTCGCTCCCGTTTTCAAGATCGATCTTGAAGGAAGAGTACAGGACTGCTGTATCATAAACAAGCTCATTGGCTATACTTATGTTATTGTTGGAATTGTAGCTCAGACCGGTCCGGTTCTTAAGGGTGTTCTTGTCTCTGGAATAAAACCCCAGCTCTGAAATATTCTTTAATTTGTCGGATGAAATATATGTAAGTCGTGATGACATGTTATACTCATATCTTCTGATCCTGAAAAGATCTTCGTTCATATCTGAAAAATTATACTGATCGACAGTGCCGTAACCATTAAAGCTTATACTTCCAAAATTATCTTCGAAAAAACGGTTGTATTTAAGGTTGGTGTCCGCATTATAATTATCGTCTTCGTAAGTGTTATCGGCACCCAGAGATCCTGAAAGGTCAAAAGTTTCCAGCGAAGCGGAATGGAAGTATCGTCCCCGCACAGACACAGCCTGACCGTCTCGCTTTTTATTCTCATCAGTTTTTCCTGTATAACCTGCAGCAGCTTCGATATCAAAGTTACGGCCTGAATATCCGGCAAGCGGCATTATCATTATATTATTGTTCACCGGCCGGGAAGAAAGGGTGTTGGAAATGTGGTCTGTTGACAGTTTGCAGCCGAATCTGTAATCGTTAATATTGACAGAAAAGTCGCCGTTGAGTCCGAAATCGTTCTTTGAATATCTGTCATAGACAGTTCTTGTGTTGCCCCCCGACAAACTGAAACTGGCTAAAGAGTCATCATTGGAAAAATAAAGATTGGATTCAGAAATATGATAAGTATTGAAATCCGAATATTTAAAATATATGCTGTCCTTTTCTGCACCGTAAGACAGTATTGAAAGTAAAAAAAAGTATAATATTATATATGGTTTTTTCAAGATATCCTATCTGTTTATTTTTCCTCCGGCCAGTTGTCCGCAGGCTCCCGATATGTCCTCACCGCGGCTTTTTCTAAAAACGACCGGGAACGGGGCATCTTTTAACTTTGCCATAAAATTGAACTCTGAATTTTTGTCGGGCGGATCAAGATCAAGTTCATCAGGACATTTATGATATCTTATCAGATTTAATTTACACGGCATTCGTTTGAGACGCTTCATGAGTTCTGCGGCATGTTCTTTTGAATCATTAACTCCCTTTATAAGCACATATTCGAATATTACTTTTCTGTTGGATTTTTCTGTATATATTTTTAGAATGTCAAAAAGCTCTTTGACCGGATACTTTTTATTGACCGGCATTATCCTGCTCCTTTGGTCATCAAAAGGATTGTGCAGAGAAATTGCAAGCTTATATCTGATATCCTCTTCAATATATTTTCTTATGCCTTCTATATGCCCGAATGATGAGATCGTGATCTTCCTTTTTCCGATGCCGAGTCCTGAATCGTCAGAGATTATGTCCGCGGCTCGTAGAACCTGATCATAATTATCAAAAGGTTCACCCATTCCCATAAAGACCACATTGGTGATCCTCCTGCGCGTATGATTGGAGGCTGTGAGAACTTGAGAAACTATCTCTGAGGATGTAAGGTCGCGGATAAAACCCATCCTCCCGGTTGCACAAAAAGAGCAGTTGAACCGGCAACCCGCCTGAGAGGAAACACAAAGTGTGAGTCTGTTTTTTTCGGGTATGACGACGCATTCAATATAAATCCCGTCCGAAAGTTCCAACAGCAGCTTCTCTGTCCCGTCAAAGCTTTTTCTGATCTCTCTGACCGTGATCTTATCCGGGGTAAAATAGGAACCCAGTGTACTTCTCAGGTCGAGGGGGAGATCGGTCATACGATCAAAATCTGTTACAGATCTTTGATATATCCATTTCCAGATCTGTTTTGCATAAAATTTTTTACCGCCGAATTCGGTCACGATATTCTGTAAATTTTTAAAACTGATTCCTGTGACAGTTCTTATCATATGTTAAAAGCTACGATCTTTTTTTTATCTTGAGCATTTCTGCATCAACAAGTATTCTTCCGCATCCCTCGCAGATATTATAATCATCTCCGAGCTTTATCTTCTGCTGAAGCTGATATGGTATGTGTATCCTGCAACCTCCGCACAGACCATCTTCGGTAACATGCGTAATAGCAACGCCGTTCCGGATCTTCATTATCCGGTTATAGTGATTCAGAAAAGGTGTTCGAATAGCTTTTTCGACTTTTATTTTCTTCTTTTCCAGTTTTTCCAGCTCTTTTTCGTTAACCTTTTCCAGCTCATTCCTTTTCTTCTTTTCGGCCCGGATCTTTCTTTCGATCTTTGCGATATTTTTATTTATTATCTTGATCTCATCATCTATCAGTCCGATCTCGGAAGTTAATTCAACTAC
>JAWOER010000264.1:0-3109 GCA_046482655.1 Candidatus Delongbacteria bacterium
GGTCAAGCCTGGGTGCAAGTATCCTTAAGATGCACGGATTTGAGAATGTGTATAATGTAGCAGGCGGTATGAGCGGTTACGGAGCTGCAGGGTATATTCAAAAGTGTAAGATTTGTGAAAATCCGCACGGATCGCGTTCTTTTTCTAAAATTGAAAAGAAATTTTAATTAAACTGGAGGTATTATGGGTTGGCTTACTGAAGTGAGATGGTCGCCTTATGCTGCAGGTGCCGGAATAGGTATCCTGAGCTGGTTCACATTTCTAATATCCAAAAAGCCTATAGGGTGTTCGACCGCCTTTGCCCGTACAAGCGGAATGCTGGAGAAAATATTCCGGGGTAAAAAGGTAGAAAAAAAAGACTATTATAAACAGTTTAAACCCGAGATCGACTGGGAATGGATGCTTGTTGTAGGTGTGATCATCGGTGCATTTGTTTCGGCGGTCATATCGGGAGATTTTGAACTTATATGGATACCGTCAAAATGGGCCGGTGCATTCGGCTCGAATGTTCCGTTCAGGGTGTTTATAGCACTTGTCGGAGGTATCCTTCTCGGCTTCGGTGCCAGATGGAGCGGCGGCTGCACGAGCGGACACGGTATAAGCGGAACACTGCAGCTCGCCGTATCAAGCTGGATATCGGCTGTTTGCTTTTTTGCAGGCGGCATCATCACGGCTTTTTTCATGTTCTATATAATCGGTATGTGGGGGTAGGTTATGAAAAAAAATAAAAATGTAAAAAAGAGCAAAAAACCTTTGATAGCAGGCCTGATATTCGGGATCCTTTTCGGGTTTTTTCTTCAAAAAGGCGGAGCGACAAAGTATGATGTCATAATAGGCCAGCTCCTTCTGGAAGATTTTACGGTAATAAAAATAATGCTTTCTGCTGTTGTCGTAGGAATGATCGGAATATATTTTATGAGATCAATGGGATGGATAGAACTTCACACCAAACCCGGATCGGCCGGAATGAGCATTATCGGAGGGCTTATATTCGGTGCCGGATTTGCCGTTCTGGGATACTGCCCGGGAACCATTGCGGGAGCGGTGGGCAACGGATATCTGGATGCGGCCGCCGGAGGGCTGATCGGAATAATAATAGGTGCCGGTCTTTATGCGGCTGTATTTTCCGAAATTAAGGACGGTATCTTAAAAAAAGGAGATTTCGGAAACATCACTTTTCCCGAACTTTTTAAAGTAAACCACTGGGTCGTAGTAATTCCTTTCTGTACGGTAATAGCAGTTTTTCTCTACTGGCTCGAATCATCAGGACTATAGGGGGTAAAACAGTATGACGGACATTCTGAATATGATCTCAAAGGTGATAGGAAGCATCGGAGCCGCTATCATAGTATGGGGCGTGACACTTACAACTTTCAGGCTGGTCTTTCTTGAATTCAAGAGATTTCATCATCAATTAATATTCCGCGAAAGGGAGATATTAAGACATAAACTGGGATCGTATCTTCTTCTCGGCCTGGAATTTCTGATATCCGCAGATATTATTTCCACAATATTACATCCCACCCTGAATGCAATGGCAATACTTGCAAGTATAGTGGCTGTCAGGACTGTTATCAGTTTCTTTTTGGAAAGAGAGCTTTTGGAAATGAAAGCAGACGGGTCTTTGAGTCAATATACTGAGAAGAAGTTAAAGAAGTAAAGGGAATTTAACTTACTGTTCCGAAAACTCTTTTCAATATATCATTCACCCTTGCAACAGGATCTTCTCTGATCTTTTTTTCCTCAATGGCGATCAGTTTGAACATTCCCTCAAGTGTTTTCTGAGTAATATATTTGTCAAGATCGGGATTAACGGTCTTTTCGCCTGTCAGCCATGTAGTTTTATTGTATGCCGTAGCGATAGGGTTCCAGTATTTTGTCACTTCAACTGTCTCTACCGCGTTCTTCACGACGGGGGTGAATTCGGTTGTCAGGGCGGCAGAGGTTTTCCTCTTCAGATATTCCGTAGCGGCGTTATCGGCTCCTTTCAGAATACCCATAGCGTCATTTATTGTCATATTCATAACAGCATTTTTCAGGATCGGGAGAGCTTTTTTCGATGCTTCCTCCGCCGCACGGTTCAATGATTCTTCAAAATCCTTAACAAGACCGTCCATGCCGAGGCTTTTCACGGTCTCTTTAACTTTTATGGCCTCGGGCGGGAAGGGTATGACGATAAGCGGGTTCTTGTAAAAACCACCGGTCTTAGATGTTTCGAAAACCGTGTTCGTAGCTCCAACAACAAGAGCCTCCTTTAGTCCGCGGATGATCTCTTCGGTCGACAAACCCGGAGCCTGTCCTTTTGCCGTCGATTGTGCAAGCTGATTTAGAACTTCCGCACATCCTGTCAGCAGAACAAGAGCAGGCAAGATAATAACCATACTGAACTTTTTCATATCAAAACCCCATTTATTTTTTTAGTAAGATAAATATAAAGAATAATGATGTTTTAATCAATTACTGTGGACAAGTGTAAATTCGGGGATTCCATTCCCCGTTTTCGTGGTAATTCGGGGATTCCATTCCCCGTTTTCGTGGTAATTCGGGGATTTGTGCTTGACAATCTAAAGTTCAATTGCTATATTACTTTTACTTAGCGGAGAAGCTGTATGATAAAAAGAATAATTGAACAGAGAATACAGGAGAAACTCGGTACCGGTAAAGTCATTATTCTTCTCGGTGCAAGGCAGACAGGCAAAACAACTATTCTGAATAAAATGTTCGGTGCTGAAAAAGATATTTTATGGCTTAACGGAGATGATCCCGAACATAAAACGCAGCTGTATAAAGCTTCATCGGAGAAATTGAGGAATATAATAGGCGGCAGGAGCACGGTTGTTATAGATGAAGCCCAGAAATTTGAAGATATCGGAATTACGCTTAAGCTTATTGTTGATAATATAAAGGGCATTCAGGTGATTGCGACGGGTTCATCGTCTTTCGAACTAGCCAACAGGCTCAACGAACCGCTTACAGGAAGAAAATGGGAATACCGCATCTTTCCTATGAGCCAGGCTGAACTTAGTTCTCATAACGGTTATCTTCAGGAGCGGTCGCTTTTGAAACAGAGGCTCGTTTATGGTCAATATCCCGAAATAATCAATAATCC
>JAWOER010000269.1:0-6595 GCA_046482655.1 Candidatus Delongbacteria bacterium
TTTTTATTGAGATCGGCCAGGAACTGCAGATTAAGGGGGGCAGCCTTAAAGACGCGATTAATGAGGGTGTCAGAATTGGCTATACGAAAGGATGTCTGAGGAAGTCGGTCATAAACGACGCAGTTTTTGACAGATCCAACAGTAAGGATAATACTCCCGCCGTGATCCATTACGATATAGTGCCGGGCAACAGATTGAAGATCAGTTTTATGGCTAAGGGAAGCGGAGCGGAAAATATGAGCACTTTAAAAATGCTTAAAGTGTCGGACGGTATAGAGGGAGTGAAGGATCTTGTATTGAAAACTGTAAAAAAAGCCGGTTCAAGGCCGTGCCCGCCTATAATCGTCGGAGTCGGAGTCGGAGGGAATTTTGAGCGGAGCGCAATGCTTTCAAAAAAAGCACTTTTGAGAGAGATCGGATCGCAAAATTCCGACCGAAGATGGGCGAGGGCAGAGAATGAACTTCTCTCACAGATTAACCAACTTGAAATAGGAGTGCAGGGATTCGGGGGCAAGACTACCGCTCTCGCTGTTCATATAGTTTCTGAACCGTGTCATATTGCCAGTCTCCCGGTCGCCGTCAACATTCAGTGTCACGCAAACAGGCATAAGATGATAATTTTGTAAGGAATTTACACTATCATAACACACTATTTAAATACTCCGCTGACTCAAAGTTCAATGAACGACCTCCGGGCAGGCGACCGCGTCTATATAAGCGGCAGGATAATCACCTTGAGAGACGAGGCGCATAAGAGAATATGCGATCTGGTAAAGGCCGGAAAAGACCTGCCTGTATGTCTGAAGCGTCGGACGATCTATTATACGGGACCTGCGCCTGCGCCTGACGGTAAGATAATCGGATCAGCCGGTCCTACCTCAAGCTACAGAATGGACCCCTATACACCTGACTTGCTGAAACTCGGTGTCAATGCTGTGATCGGTAAGGGGGAGAGGTCGGATGATGTGAGAGCCTCATTTATTAAAAACAAAGCTGTATATCTCGCTGCCACCGGCGGGGCGGCAGTACTCATATCAAAAACTGTTAAAACCGTCAGGACCCTTGCTTATCCTGAACTCGGTCACGAGGCAATTAGAGAAATGCAGGTCGAGGATTTTCCCTGTATAGTTGCCTATGATGCTCAAGGCGGAGATATTTACGCGGGCTAAGTTCGATCACATCAGATATTCAATATTTTTTAGTATAAATACTGTCAGAAAACTAAGTAAGCATTTTGGAGAGTGTTACATAACGGCGGGTAAAGATTGTTAGTATTCATCCTAAAAAAAGAAAATCTGATGTGGAAAACGGATCGGGAAATAAAAAAAGAGGAAGGTCGACCTTCCTCTTTTTAATATCGTTTATTTTATGCAGCGATCAGTGCTTGTGATCCTTTCCGCAGTCGCAGTCATCATCCTCGCAACCGCAGTCGCTTTCTTTTGCAGGATACTCGATCGCGGCCTGAGCAGCCGCAAGTCTTGCGATAGGTACTCTGAAAGGTGAGCAGCTGACTTCATCAAGCCCGATCAGGTGACAGAATTCAACTGAATCGGGATCACCGCCGTGTTCACCACATATACCGATGTGTATGTCTGGGTTCGTTTCGACAGCGAACATGATACATATCTGCATCATCTTGCCGACGCCGTTCCTGTCAATAGTCTGGAACGGATCCTTATCGTATATTCCAAGGTCAACATATTTGCCAAGGAAGCTTCCTGCGTCGTCTCTGGAGAATCCGCAGGTCATCTGAGTAAGGTCGTTCGTTCCAAAGCTGATAAAGTCGCAGTGCGGAGCGAATTCATCGGCAGTAAGAGCGGCTCTGGGAACCTCTATCATTGTTCCGATCTTGTAGTTAACTTTTCCTTTTGCTCCCAGCTCTTCAGCTGTTTTTTCGATAACCTCTTTAACAATCATATACTCTTCTACCTTACCTGTAAGCGGAACTTCGATCCAGGGCTCGGATCCGTTGACCTTGAGTGCTGCCTTAAAAATGGCTTTTGCCTGCATTTTAGCTATTTCGGGATAAACAACAGCAAGACGGCACCCTCTGAATCCGAGCATCGGGTTTACCTCATGCATGCTGTCCATAGTATTTTTTAGTTCTTCAGGTTCGACACCTATCTCTTTTGCAACATCTTTAATATCATCTTCCTCTTTGGGAAGAAATTCGTGAAGAGGAGGGTCCAAAAGTCTGACGATCATGGGTTTACCCTCAAGAACTTCGAACATCTCTTCAAAATCTTTTTGCTGATAAGGTTCAATTTTAGAAAGGGCCTTTTCTCTTTCCTCCTTGGAATTAGCAACGATCATTTCTCTTACGGCTTTAATCCTGGATTCTTCAAAGAACATATGCTCTGTTCTGCAAAGTCCTATACCTTCGGCCCCGAATTTTACAGCCAAAGCTGTGTCGTGGGGAGTGTCGGCATTTGTTTTTATCTGAAGTTCTCTGAATTCGTCTGCCCATTCCATCAGTTTTTCAAAATCCTTTGAAAGCTCAGGTTCAACAACGGGAACAGAACCGGCATAAACGGTTCCTTCGCTTCCGTTGAGAGTGATAATATCTCCCTCGTTGAAAACTTTATCTTTGAACTTAAGAGTTTTAGCTTCCTCGTTGATCTTTGCATCGGAACAGCCTGCCACACAGCATTTTCCCATTCCTCTTGCCACAACAGCAGCGTGTGATGTCATCCCGCCTCTCGCAGTAAGGATACCTTCAGACGCATTCATACCAATAAGGTCTTCGGGAGATGTTTCATTTCTCACAAGAATTACTTTTTCGCCTTCAATATTTTTGTCGTGAGCCAGGTGGGCGTCAAAATAAACTTTACCGACAGCGGCACCCGGAGATGCAGGAAGACCTTTTCCCATCGGAGTAAGTTTCTCAACAGCTTTAACATCAAGCATCGGGTGAAGAAGCTGGTCCAGCTGTGAAGGTTTAACTCTCATTACCGCTGTTTCTTTGTCAATAAGTCTTTCATCGCACATATCGACAGCCATTTTTACAGCGGCAGCAGCGGTTCTTTTACCGTTTCTGGTCTGAAGCATCCATAGTTTACCTTCTTCTATTGTGAATTCCATGTCCTGCATGTCTTTATAATGCTCTTCAAGTTTGTCCTTATATGAAACAAGTTCGGTATAAATATCTTTATTCTGATCGTCGAGAGTTGAGATTGGTTTTGGTGTTCTAATGCCTGCAACAACATCTTCACCCTGAGCATTCATAAGATATTCGCCGTAAAAAAGATTTTCTCCTGTGCTCGGGTTTCTTGTAAAGCAGACACCTGTTCCGCTTGTTTCACCTTTATTTCCAAAAACCATTACCTGAATATTTACGGCAGTTCCAGTCAGATATTTCATGTCGTTGAGTTTTCTGTACAGAACTGCTCTTTCGTTATTCCAGGATCCGAAAACAGCTTCTATTGCCATCTGCAGCTGTTTATGCGGGTCCTGAGGAAATTTTTCGCCTTTGTCCTTTTCTGCGGCTTTCTTGAATCTTTCTACGACTTCTTTCAGATCTTCTGCAGAAAGTTCGGTATCATAATCAACACCTTTTGCCTCCTTGACGGCATGAAGTTCATTCTCGAAAACATCGCCCTTTATACCCATGACCACATTACTGAACATCTGTATAAATCTTCTGTAGGAATCATATCCGAATCTTTCGTTGTCCGTTCTCTTTATAATGCCCTGCACAGAATTGTCGTTCATACCCAGGTTCAGAACAGTATCCATCATTCCTGGCATAGAAGCTGCTGCTCCCGACCTTACAGAAAGAAGCAGCGGGTCCTCGTCGTCACCGAGTTTCTTTCCCATCATTTCTTCTATTTTTTTCAAATGTTCCTTATATTCTGCTATAACAGAATCGGACATCTCGTTCTTATTGTCTTTGTAGTATTCCTGACAGGCTTCTGTTGATATGGTGAAGCCGGGAGGAACGGGTATTCCGAGTTTTGTCATTTCAGCAAGATTTGCCCCTTTGCCACCGAGTAAATCTTTCATAGAAGCGTCGCCTTCGTTAAAATTGAATACAAATTTTTTTGTCATCTTTCCACCTTTCCGCAACCGGAATTTTGATTAAACATAATTCTCCAATAGACTGAACAGTCCGACATAATCGAACCGACCAACGCGGAAAGTACATTTTTTTACTTGAATAGTCAATGAAAATATTATATTTTTTTCTTGGATTTTTTATTTTTTTTTGTTATATTTGGACATCCCAGTGTGCAGGCATGAAAAGGGGATTTGAAATAAATGATCAGACAAAAAAATTAAAAAAGGCAGTCGCTCTATGATGTATGTAGGATACAGGTCCAACAAATCTTTGAACGAATATTTAAAAGAGATCAGCAGGGAGAATCTTCTGACGGCAGAAGAAGAAGTTGAGCTTACAAGAACCATGAGAACAAAGGGTATAAGGGCTCAGAGAGCCAAAGAAAGGATGATAAAATCCAATCTCCGTTTCGTTGTATCGGTCGCAAAACAGTACAAGAATCAGGGTTTGAGCTTTAATGATCTTATCAACGAGGGAAATCTCGGATTAATAAAAGCTGCCTCCAGATTCGATGAGACAAAAGGATATAAATTCATTTCTTATGCCGTATGGTGGATCAGACAATCTATACTTCAGGCTCTTGCGGAGCAGTCCAGGGTGGTAAGACTTCCTTCAAACAAGATATCTGTGCTCAACAAGATACACAAAACCAGATCTGCACTTCAGAATAAGTTCGAAAGAGAACCCACAATGGAAGAGATCGCGGGTATTATGGATACTACAGAAGATGAAATATACAACACGCTCAAAATATCCGGTCAGCACCTTTCTATTGATTCGCCTATAAAGGACGGAGAGGACAACAGACTTATCGATGTTTTAAAATCCGATCAGTCTCCTCAGCCTGACCACGATATTACCGATTTCTCTCTAGGTCTTGAGATAGAAAGAGCTCTTTCTTCATTATCACAGAGGGAGCGGGAAGTAATAACCATGTATTTCGGTATAGAAAGGTATGAGCCTCTTACGCTCGAAGAGATCGGTCAGGAACTTTCGCTTACCAGAGAAAGGATCCGGCAGATTAAGGAAAAAGCCCTTCAGAGGCTTAGACACAAATCGAGATCAAAAACTCTTAAGATGTATCTTGACAGATAATTAATGCAAGCCGGCAGCCGCCGGCTTTTTTTTTTAAAATAAAAGTAAAATATTGTGGAATATTTTAGCGAAACTTCTTACTTTCCTGCGGGTTTAAAGAAAGGGAGCCGATGAAGTTAAAGAATCTAATAAATATTTCAGAAACTTATTTTAGAAAAAAGAACAGGTTCAGGCTGCAGGTATTTACGGTCTTTTCCTTGTTGTTCTTTTTGCTTTTTTTTATAATTACCTTTTCTTCAACATTTCACGCTACAATAAAGAAAATATTCAGCACCGAGAACAACACATATATTACTATTGCTCCGAAAGAAATGGATGTGGGTGTTTTGAGATTCAATACCCCTTCGATCTTTGGGAAAGGAGAACTTGACGATGGAGATGTTAAATATTTTGAGGGTCTTAACGGTGTAAAGGCGGTAAGTCCGACCTATACACTTGATGCTCCGGCACATCTGAGCGGCAAACTGATAGATATGGGTTACGGGACAGACCTTTCTCTTTTTGGGGAAGACAGGCCCTTCGAGGGAATATGGTATAATAAGAAGGATCTGAATCATATCCGTGCGATCGCATCTTCTAAGCTCATCGATATTTATAATTCCAGCTTTGCACCTGCGAACGATCTTCCCAAAATGACAGAGAAGATCCTGATCGGGCGAAAATTTGATCTTTTGATAGGCCGTAGCAGCATCAGGGGAGGAGAAAATATGCATAAATCCAAAGTTACGATCGTCAGCTTGGATAAAGAGGTGCCTTTTTTGGGACTGACAGTTCCGGCGTTAATTTTAAAAGAAATCGCAAATGCGATAAAAAGACCCGTTATTATGAACAATATAAAAGTCTATTTCGAAAATTCTTCTCAAATGATAAATCAATCTGAAGTCATAGAAAAGAAAGGTTATAGGATACTTGAAAATGAAAATGATATTTTTAGTACAATAAACAAATATATTTCAAAACTTGATTATTTTCTGTTCCTGCCGGTATCGTTCATAATACTGATCATAGTATTTTTCGTACAGGTACAAATCAGATATATGCTGCTTTATTTAAAGCGCGAGATAGGGATACAGATGGCAATGGGAGCTTATGAAAAAGATATAATTGTAATTTGGGTGTATCAGTATGCAAAATATATTTTGTCCGGTCTGATCACCGGCGCAGGTCTGGCATTTTTAATAACCAGAATATTTATCTCCAGTCTGCCTGATTCTGTCATTATTCGGATGATCACTCCTGAATTCAATATCAACATTTTTATGATCACATCATTATCTTTATTTTTGGCAGCTTTGTTGTATGTTTATATAAAGATCAGAAATTTCTTGATGACCAGGAGTATAATAGATCTTATGAGTAATGAGTAAGGTTTCTTGTTCTCTCAAAAAGAACTAACCCCGCAGCTACGGATGCATTGAGTGATCCAACTCCGTTTTGCAGATC
>JAWOER010000047.1:0-4310 GCA_046482655.1 Candidatus Delongbacteria bacterium
ATCAGTTATTATTCCGTTCTCAAAATTTCTCCTGTTGTCAGATTTTGCACCCATTCCCGCACCGGTCAGATTAGCGCTTCCTGCGTATGCAAAAATCCCGTCAACGACAGTTATCTTGAAATGTACACGCGGACAAAGCATTCTTTCGAGGCCTTTTATGAGGAACGGGTATTTATCAAAATCATTCCTGAATGCCTCACCCGGTTCTTTTGCGTGTATCAGTCTTATTTCGACATCTTTCTTTATAAGATCGCTCAATATCTCTAAAAAAGGCACCATGTTTGAACCCTTTTTAACATGTAGATCTTTCAAGTCGCTTGTTCCGAGCCATAAAAACTTGCGGGCTAAAGGAATTTTTTCCTGTATAACTTTTGTGTAAATATCCTTATTCGTCAAAAATTCTGTCGGCATTAGAGCCCTCTAAAGGTAGATCAGCTTTATTTGAAAGTCGATATTTTCAGCATCTATCTTTACAGCCGCTTCCTCGAACTTGGGCGGACCGAACCAGATCTTAGGGTTATTCGAGATACCGAACCCCTCTTTCGGCTTGCCGTACCAGGTTTTGTCGAGCTTTTCATTCGAGTTCTCATCGTGGAGAATTGAGATCGCGTAAGTTCCGGGTGGTATCATAAAGCTGAATTCTGTTCTTTTATCTTTTATTTCCAGGCTTGAGATCAGAATTGAGGTATCAGGATCTTCGGGAAAACCCTTTTCGTTTTCGTAAACTAGAAGCCTGCAATATCCTTTATTGCTCTTGAATCCTTCAACTTTCACGGTCACTTCGACAACTCCTGTGCCTGTCACTTCAGCGGTGAGGAGAACGAAAACGAAAAGTATTGCGGCTGATAGCTTTTTCATCACAACTTTATACCGTCTTTTTTCATGATGATCTCAGCCGAGATCCTGCCCGATTCATAAATGGTCGGAAGGCCGCTGCCCGGATGTGTTCCACCGCCTACGAGGTAGCAGTGCTTGAACTCTTCGAACTCGTTATGCGGGCGGAAGTAGAGCATCTGTCCCACATTGTGGGCAAGATTGAAAGTGGCACCGAGATATACCGAGTGGCTGTTCTCCCAGTCTGCCGGCGTAATTATCTTCTCTTCCTCGATGTTTTCCTTAAGTCCCTCGTAACCGCCTCTAGTTTCAAGCGCTTCGATGACCTTATCCCTGAGAACCATTTTTTCTTCTTCCCAGTCTATGCCGCTCTTGTTGTTCGGAACCGGTACGAGAACATATACCGCGCTTTTGCCTTCGGGAGCAAGGGTTTTATCAGTTACTGAAGCGTTCTGAACATAGAATGAAAAGTCTTGGGATAATTTCAATTCTTCCGTTATCTCATCAACATTTTTCTTATAGTCTTTTGCGAAAATTATGCTGTGATGGGCTATATCCTTATATTCTTTTTTCACTCCGAGATAGAGCATGAAAGTCGAGCATGAATAATCTTTTGATGCAAGTCTGGTGTCCGTCCATTTTTTTCTGTTCTCTTCAGGCACAAGTTCAGTCATCGCGTAAGCAAAATCCTCATTTATAACGACATGATCTGACTTTTCAACTTTGCCGTCATTAAGCTCAACCCCCGTCGCCTTTCCATTTTCGACAATGATCTTTTTTACAGGTGAGGACAGATGGATCTTCCCTCCAAGCTGCCTGAACGCTTCGGCCATTCCGTAGGAAAGTTTGTTCAATCCGCCTGTAATGTGATACACTCCGCCGCCGTGCTCGATAAAAGATATTATACTGAAAGTTCCCGGCGCAGTCCATGGCGACATTCCTATATATTTAGCCTGAAATGTGAAAGCTATCCTTGTATCGGGATCGTCGAAATACCTCGAGAGTACTCCGTACAGGCTTGTGTGCGCGTCAAGATAAGGAATAGCCTTGATCAGATGCATAGAGAAAAAATCGCTGATCTTTCCGTACGGTATGGAAAGGCACGGGAGCAGCTTATCGTATTTTACTTTCTCCTTTTCGAGATACCTTATATAGCCCTCAAAGCTGCCCGGACAGAATTTTTCCATCGTTTCCTTCATTTTAGCCTTATCCGGCGAAGGGTAAAGTTCCCTTCCGTCTGCAAATTTTAAGCGGTACATAGGGTCGAGTCTTTTTACTTCAACATAATCTTCCAGCTTTTTGCCTGACTTCTTAAAAACATTCTCAAGCACATCTTTCATCATGAAAAATGTCGGCCCGATATCGAAAACATAGTTTCCCAGCCTGAAAAAAGAATTCCTGCCGCCGACTTCGTTCTGTTTTTCATATATATCCACTTTGTAGCCTTTAGACGCAAGAAGCATTCCCGCGGTCAGCCCACCCGGTCCGGCACCGACGATTATAACTTTTTTGTCCATGACCGTCTCCTATTTTTTCTTAAATATGCCGCAATAACAGGCTAAATTCCTGATAAGATATTTCGGTATATGACCTTTCGAAATTGATTTGAAAAACATCAGGCGCGGATATCTCCAGGGAAGAAGCTTTCTGTTCGTATCCCAGATATAATTTGTGGTCAGAGTTTCACTTTTCTCTATATCTTCATGTTTTAAATCAAAAGATCCACCTTCCTGGATGTAGTATTTTTCTAAGCATCTTAACATATCATCAGCTTTTTCTAAAGGAATATCGGCTGATCCGTCAATTGAAATGTCGAAAGTCAGAATAAGATGGCCCGCCGGCTTAGTGATCCGTGAAAGTTCTTTTACCACGACTTCATAGTCACCGGTATGTTCAAGTACTGAAATGCAGTATATTGATGAGTAATGACCGTCGGGTCTTTCTATATTCTTAATATCTGCCGTAAAATAATTTACGCCTGTATCTTTCTCTTTATTTACTCTGTCGAACTGTGTTATAAGCTCGGGGTCGTAATCGCAGCATTCGATCTCTGAGTCGGGATATTTTTCTTTAAGATAGAAAGGAAAAAAAGTTATGCCTGATCCCGCATCGAGTATCCTGCCGTTTTCCGGAAAATTATTACTTAGAGCTTCCGCGACGAAAGGATATTCGTACTGCCTGCTCCACTGATGGAATGAATCCTTTACCCATTTTTTTGAAAACTCAGTGAAAAGTCTCTCCTGAAGACTGATAAATTCGTTTGAATAATTCTCAAGTTCTTTGAATGGTTCCTTCTCCAAAGCTTTATTGTATTCGGATATTTCTACAATTCCCTGCTTCATTATTTTTTAGTTTCCGTTTTGAAGAGTGATACATAAATATAATATGATGAACCTCCGAGTGTCAACAGAATAAGAAAGAAAAGTAATTTGAAATTTCCTGTCAGATGCTCTTTTCCTCTCAAAAGCATTCCTTTACCTTTTATTACCTGAAGAAAGAACCAGTCGTTCGGTCCGGGCTCAACTCCGTAGGCTTTTTGTTCGGGAGTAAGGTTCCCCAGCATTATTCTGGTGTTATTTAAAAGGAGCGAGCTTGAGAAATCTGTCATCATGCTTTTTCTGGACTCGTGAGCCCATGTCATATCTTCTTCGCCGTATATCTGCTTTGACTTGTATTCCAAAGGCATCTGAACCGACTGATAATTCACTCCGGAACCTGCAAGTTGAAAGAGAACCGAAATTATGCACAGTGAATAAAATATCCTTCTTATAGTAAGTTTCTTTGAAAATTCAGATCTTTCATAGAATATCGCACTCATAAATAAAACCAGATATACAGGAAGAAGATACCTTATTCCCCACGCTGCGCTTCCTGCATAACTTAAAGGTGCTCTGAGGGCATAAAGTACAAGATAGGACGAAACCATAAGTCCAGAAAGTAATAATTCAACTTTGAATTTTTTATAAAATCTGAAAGAGAATACCAATATTAAGAACAAGAACGGCGAAAGAAAGAATACAGACCTGTTGGGAGAGAAAAGAATGAGGTATATCCCGTGCAGAAAATTTAAAAAACCGTTGGTGTAGAAAGCTGTGCTCTTTTCACCGTATTCCGAGAGAATTTTCTCTGTTTCCTCAAGATATTTCTGCTGATCCTGAAACTGCCTGACAAAAATGGCTGTTTCTCTTGAACTCTCGTCCTGCTGATAAGCCTTGACCGCTTTTTCATAAGCTAACGGCATACTTTTTTGCAGCGCCGACTTAACTTCATTTCTGTCAAGCGTATAGCCGGTTTCTGTGATCGATCCGTAACGCTGAAAATTCGAGATCATGAATACTGCAGAAAAAACAGAAAACCCGAGGATCAAAAAGATCGTATTCTTAAATAAAAGTAGTTTATCTGACCTTAAGATCGTGTACAGCGACAGAATAAAGAAAATTGCTGCGAACAGGGGAGCATCAGGCCGTGTCAGGAGC
>JAWOER010000048.1:0-5535 GCA_046482655.1 Candidatus Delongbacteria bacterium
GCAGTTTGGAAATGCCTATTGCCATTTCGGAATATCCGTTAAAATCAAAATAAAGCTGGAATGAAAAATAAACAGAACCTAAAAGAAGGCTAAAACCGTCTAAATTTTCATAACCTGAAAAAGCTCTGTCCGCATACCTGGCGATACTGTCCGCAATAACCACTTTATAGAATAAACCGGTAAGTATCTGCCTTAATCCCTCAACAGCAAGTTTATAGTCAAATTTATAAACTTCACCGAGCTGTTTAAGAAGATATCTGGGCCTGTGGATAGGTCCCGAAAGAATTATGGGAAAATAACTTATAGAAATTGCATAACGGACAAAGCTTGTTTCCGGTTCTATCTGATTTTTATAAACATCAATAAGATAGCTTACAGAGAGAAAAGTATAAAAACTTATTCCGACCGGCAAAAGAAAGTGAAGAGTTGCAATATTAAATTCCGATCCGATCAGAAAAAACAGATCATTAATGCTTTCTGTAAAAAAATTATAATATTTGAAGAACAGAAGAGGAATAAGATTCATTGCGAGACACAGATAAAATACCGCCTTACCCTTTAAGCTTGATTTCGAAGCGTATCTGCCAAAGAAATAATTCACAAGTATCATAAATACAAGCAGAAAGGTGAATCTGTAATCCCAAAGAGAATACAGGTAAATACTGCCGGCCAAAAGAAACAGGTTCCTTAAATATACTTTAGACTGCAGTGACCAGTAAACAAAAAAGAAAAGTGAAAAAAATATTAGAAAGGGAAGTGACTGAAAAAGCATTATTCTATTTCCAGATACTCATTTAATCTTTCTGACCATATCTTATACGCAGCGACATTCAGATGCAGCCCGTCATAAGTGTACTTATCTTTAAGAAATCCGTTTTCTGTCAAATCTTTGTTCAGGTCAAGAAAACCGGCAGACTTTTCTTCCGAAATCCTGATCAGATCCTTATTGATGTTTTCTACATGTGCGTTTATCATCTCACTGCACGGATATGATCTTCCAACATATAAAACAGACAAAATAACCGGTTTTATTTCGTTATTGTTTAATATCTGAATTATCTCAACTATATTTTCAACCGTTTTGCTGTACGATACTCTCTTTATTAAATCGTTAATACCACCCATAAAAAAGCATAGTTCGGGTTTGACTTTAAGTACTGACTCAATTCTATTGAGCATACCCTCAGTTATATCTCCGCCTATTCCTCTGTTAACCACATCATCCCGTTGCAGAAGTTCGTTCCATTCGGCGTGCTCTGTAAGAGAATTTCCGAGCATGACAATTCTTGCTTTTTTTTCATAGCTCATATGCATGTTTTTTTTAACCTCATACATTCTGTTCATATCATAAGTGTAAGTATTCTTAATATCTCTCCTCTCGCGAATAAGATATATAGTCTTATCCCAAAAATTACCTCTGACGAATAAAAATATAGCCGCAGACAAAAGTAAAATGTTCAATATGACCGAAACCGTTTTCATACTTCCACCTATTTTACTCAGTACCATCGACAGCCGTTACTTTATAAAAATACTTATCCGAGCCGGAAATATCGTTATCAGTAAATTCAGGTACAGAACTCGTACCGATCTCAACAAATCCGGAATACGGGTCAACCGAGCGGTAGATGCGGTAAGAAGTTGCTCCGGTCGAAGGATTCCAGGTGATCGTGGTATAATTACCTTCGTTAACCAGTTCAAGCCCTTTCGGTACGGTCAGCCACTTGGAAATTCTGCATTTAATCCAGGAATAAATTGAATTCCCGATCTGATTATAACCATAAATATTTGGATGTATAGAGTCTGATGATCCGTACCCGTTATAAGTATCAATACTCACATTTGCAGGAATCACACTGATATTTGCGTTGCCCAGATCGTTGAAATGATCAACATATCTCTGACTTAGCCTGTGATGCATCAGTTTTCTTTCCCAATAATCAGGGAGATCAGGATTCGTGTAGGTTTCTTCTCTTTCGTTAGTAGGCGGAGTTAGTACTATACCTATACTCGCGTCCGGCAAAGTTTCGGTCAAAGGGTTGATCAATAGCATCATTCTTTCAAATATAATTTCTATTCTCTCGTCTATTGTTTCGATAGAAGAAGGATCACCGGAACCTATGTCATTTATTCCGAGAAATATTGTAACAATATCAGGTATTTCTCCGTAAAGGAAATCATCAATATATTTCTGGAAATCAACTTGACCGTCGTAAACGAAAGGACTTTCTTCGTAAGCTACAAACCAAAACCAGCTTTTTCCCGAATAACCTTCATGAAATATATCGTTATCAATACCGTAAAACGGACTGCCTGAATTATAGTTCGTACCAAGAAGTTTTACCGGATAGTTTGTAGAACTTTCATAAAGGTCTTTTATGTATTTAGGATAAACGCCTGAATAAGTAAAACTGTCTCCTATCATCAATATTTTAAGCGTATCCAAATGAACTGTTGAATTTTCGGTTACGACAATTTTTGTACCAGCTTCTTCTAAATAAACACCATTCGAATCTCTGATTTGGATGGTAAGATCATAAATCCCAGTTGACAGTGAATCAAGATTATATTTCATCGAATCAGGATATCCAACTGAGCAGTTAAAAGATATCTGCTCTTTATTCTCAAAACGGTCTCTGATCAGATTAGTATAAAATATTGATAGTTCACTGTCAGTTGTTGTATAAACAGAATCAGGAAGATGTACATAAACCGAATCGGCACTAAAAACAACAGTGATTCTAAGTATTAAGAAATAAATTATATACCTCATCATCTTCTAGACCTCCAAAAATCTAAAATACGAAATTTTGCTTTATTTTGCAACCTAATTTATAGTCATATGTTCAAGTGATCTTACATATTTCTTATAAAAATATACCATTGAACTTGTATAAATTATACCTGAAAAAAGTTTTGTGTATGCGGCACCTAAAGCACCAAAAAACGGGACAAGTGTAACGAAACCGATCAGATTTGACACGCCTACTGCAATTGCTCCGTTGCGCATTTTCTTTCCCTGACCGTGAGCTCCTAAAAATTTATTGTGGTAATCGCCGAAGCCGTGAAATATTTGTGCAAAAGCAACAATATATGCCAAAGGTATCACGCCGGCAAAATCCTTGGTATAAAGCAGAAAAACTGCCGGTTTAATAAGAAGAAAGAACAATACCAAAGTGCCTGCCGAAATTGAAAGTGTTACATATGTTACTTTTGCCGGTATTCTATTTCTGTTGGCAAATTCTTTGAACATGGTCGTACCTGCAATGCTTGGTATGAGAGCTAAGGGCATCGCGCTCATAAGAGCAAGAGAAAAATAACCTACATCTACATTATCAAGAGAAAAATAACTTAGCAATATCGGGCCAAAATGAGTGGATGCCACACCAAATAATGAGCCGATATAAACATGAAAACCGTATGACTTATTTTCTGTAAATATCTCTTTTAGATGTAGTTTGATATTGGCAAACTCAGGTTTTAGGCGAAGGGAAAGAAAAAAGGCTAACGAACCGAGCGTGAGAAGTTGAACTATCAGGCAATTAACAAGATTAAAAAGGTTCAGTTTGTATAAAATCAGAGAAATTATGATGTAAAAAAACTGTGGCCCCTGTCGAAAAAAAGCAAGTTCATAAATCCTGTTCTCACCCTGAAAAACATTTTCGAAACTGATTTTAGCAGGCACAAAGAAAAAAAGTGGAGCGAGTATGAAAAAAATAGCACTCAGATCTCTGGCAAACAGATGGCTTTGGAAAAAAGCAAAAGAAAACATTAAAAGAGAAAATACAACCCCAATAACGCTTGTCAAAATAATTGAACTGCCTATCAACTCTTTACGGATACTGTCGTTTTTCCTGTCTGCGAGCAGTCTGCCTACAGAACTAAAAAGACCAAAATGAATAATCAGTGCAAAAAAAGAATAAACACCGTATATAAATCTAAAATCACCATATTTTTCAGGCCCCAGAAGCCTAGTGTTGATTACACTGACTATAACTCCCAAACCTATTCCAAATATCATAGATGTGTATAAAGCCAAAACCTGTCTTGCGCGTTTATTCTGGAATGAATCGGAGAATTTTTCAATTATACCTAAATTCAAGAACCTATTTGAGTGGTTGATCCTGTTCAATTTCTTTTTTTATCCAGTCATAAGTTTGTTTCATACCATCACTTAACTTCATGGACGGAGACCACCCGAGTTTCTCTTTTATAAGATGATTGTCAGAATTCCTGCCCCTTACTCCGAGAGGACCGTCTATATGCTTGACCTTTAAATCTTTGCCCGAGAATCCGATGACCATTTCGACGAGCTTGTTGATCGTTATCATCTCGTCAGAACCTATGTTTACTGGTCCCTGAAAACCTGAGCTCATCAGCCTTCTAACTCCTTCAAGGCACTCGTCTATGTACAAAAAAGATCGTGTCTGTCTTCCGTCTCCCCAGATCTCTATCTCCCCGGTCTGATCAGCTCTTAGCACCTTTCTGCAAATTGCAGCGGGGGCTTTTTCTCTTCCTCCGTCATAAACTCCTTCAGGACCGAATATGTTATGAAATCGTGCAATTCTAATGTTCAGACCGTGATTTCTTGCAAATGCAAAGAACATTCTTTCCGAAAACATCTTTTCCCAGCCGTATTCACTGTCTGGCATTGCCGGATACGCAGAATCTTCGGAACATTTCGGATTATCAGGATTCATCTGGTTGTATTCGGGATAAATACATGCTGAAGATGAATAAAATATCTTTTTTACTTTATATTTTACCGCCCATTCGGCAACATTAAGATTTATGAGAGCTGAATTATGCATGATCTCCGCATCATTCATGCCGGAGAACACAAATCCTGCACCACCCATATCGGCAGCAAGCTGATAAACTTCATCAAAGGTTTCTTCGACGCTTAAATACATGATTTTTTTTACGACACAATTTTCTCTTAGATCCCCGATTATAAACTCATCTGCTTCCGAAGGACTGAACTCGGGATATTTAAGATCTACTCCTCTTACCCTGTAACCTTCTTTTTTAAGTTTTTTTACCAAATGACTTCCAATAAAACCTCCGGCACCCAAAACTAAAGCTGATCCCATTACTTAGTCTCCAATTTTTTTACTGAATTTATTTCTTTTATAACTCTGCAAGGATTTCCTGCAGCTACAACATTTTTCGGAATATCTCTTGTTACGACGCTGTTGGCACCGATCACTGAATTTTTGCCTACCGTAACACCTTTAAGAACCACTGAATTTAATCCCAGCCAGACATTATCCCCGATGACGACTGGCTGAGGATCTGCAGCTTTATTTCTTTTGTCAGGTTCTATACCATGCCAGTCATAATCCGTTATAACAGTGTTTGCTCCGCAAAGAACATTTTTTCCGATTTTAATACTGCCTGCTGCAGCTATAACGGTGCCGCTGAATCCCGAACTGCTGCCGATCCTGATTATGGCATCACGCCTTAATGTGGTAATTATACACTTTCTGTTTATTCCTACGAGATTTGATGTGAAGTCTGATCTGAAAGAGGAGC
>JAWOER010000121.1:0-2507 GCA_046482655.1 Candidatus Delongbacteria bacterium
CAGGAAAATCAGAAGAGACTTCAGCAGCAGGATATGACCGCTCAGTCTGATTTCATTGATAAAGTGCGTAAAGTTGCTGATAAAATAGCCAAAAAGAAGGGATATCATCTTGTTTTGGCAAAAGAGCAGGTTATTTATATAAAAAATGAAAATGATATCACTGATAAAGTCATAAAAATTATTAACAAATGACATCTGTAAAATTCGCTGTCCTTGTGGACAACTGTGTCTGGCGCAGATCGCTTTTTGCGGAACACGGTCTGTCTCTGTATATTGAAAGTTGTGGCAGGCGGATTCTTTTTGATACAGGCCAGTCAGGAATGTTTCTCAAAAATGCCGAATTTATGAACATCCCTTTAAACTTGGTTGATTCTTGTGTTATCTCGCATTCTCATTATGATCATGCTGGTGGAGTTTTATACTTTGCACACGAAACAGATTTCGGAACAATAGATTTTTTTGTACCTCCGGGTTTTTTTAATCCCGTTTATTCTAAACATAAAGGGAAATACCGTTTCTCGGGAAATGAACTGAAAGAAGAAACGCTGCCTTCCTCTTTAAAGATAAAAAAAATAGACAGAACAACTGAAATTTCTGAAAATATGACTTTAATACACAGTCGCACTTCCGCTGCTGATTATTATATTAAAAAGGATGTCCCGATTCACCTTGAAGAGCTCTCGCTTCTTTGTGGAAAGGTTCTCTTTACAGGATGTTCACACAGCGGAATAGTTGAAATCGTTAGAACAGCCAGAAAAGTCTCTCCGGTGGAAACTGTTGCAGGAGGGTTTCATCTCATATCTGAAAATAGTGACAAAATTGCTGAAATTGCAAATCAACTTAAAGATTCAGGGGTTAAAAATGTAATGGCATCTCATTGCAGTGGCTCCGAAACAGCCCACATATTCCGTCGAGAAGGACTTGAAGCATGCAGCACATTCACAGGGATGAGCATGACCTTGTGAAAGTCATTTACAGATTCGAACCTTCTCCGAAAAAGTTCATATATCTGTCATTATCCTCTCCGAAAGTTTTAACTTCATCGTCATCATTAATTATATAAGTGGAATGCTGGCCGCTTATTTCTGAGAAAATAACTTCGTCAGTTTCGCCACTTGATTTGTCTTTTCTGATAACGCGTGCCAGATTCCTGTCTATTTCAGCCGCTTTGAGATCTGCATTGCATAAAGGACAGTAAAAATCAAGCCGTTCACCTTCCTCTATGGGGAAGGAGTCATTTTTTTTAACAGAGTAGTCACCGACTTTTGTGCTGAGAAATATTATACCGCGTTCGTTATTCTGTTTTTCAGCGATAAAAGTGATACTTCCGTTGACATTGAGAGTTCTTTCGCATTCAGGACACAGATAATCTTTTTTCATAATCTTCTCCAATTTTTCCATTTTCATAAAAACCTCAAAAAGTATATATATATGTTGTTTAAATTCAAGAAATATTTGTTAATAGATATGATTGTCGGCATATAAAAGAAGTTTTTTAATATTATTTCCGATATATAACAGAGGTTTAGATTTTAACTCAAAAAAAGTATTGACAAGCGTGAAGGTATTTGCTATATTTCGCGAGCGCTTTTCGGAGCGGATCATTGAAAACTGAGCAGCAGAGACGAAAAGAAGACGCTAAGCGAACCCAGGAAATAACTGGAGAGTTTGATCCTGGCTCAGGACGAACGCTGGCGGCGTGCTTAATACATGCAAGTCGAACGAGAAAGTACTCTTCGGAGTACGAGTAGAGTGGCGGATGGGTGAGTAACGCGTAGGTAATGTACCCTCGAAACCGAGATAACACTGGGAAACTGGTGCTAATACCGGATAAGGCATCGATTTTGGAAGATAGATGTGAAAGTGGCGCAAGTCACGATTGAGGAGCAGCCTGCGTCCTATCAGCTAGTTGGCGGGGTAAAGGCCCACCAAGGCTAAGACGGGTAGCTGATCTGAGAGGATGATCAGTCACACTGGGACTGAGACACGGCCCAGACTCCTACGGGAGGCAGCAGTAGGGAATTTTGCGCAATGGGGGAAACCCTGACGCAGCGACGCCGCGTGAGTGAAGAAGGCCTTATTGGTCGTAAAGCTCTGTAGGGAGGGAAGAACCGCATATGGTAACGCATATGTCTGACGGTACCTCCAAAGTAAGGACCGGCTAAATACGTGCCAGCAGCCGCGGTAATACGTATGGTCCGAGCGTTGTCCGGAATTACTGGGCATAAAGGGTGCGTAGGCGGAAGTGTAAGTCAGGTGTGAAATCCCCCGGCTCAACCGGGGAACTGCGCTTGAAACTGCACATCTAGAGCATGTCAGAGGCAGGCGGAATTCCCGGAGTAGCAGTGAAATGCGTAGATATCGGGAGGAACCCAATACTTAAACCCTGTCCCATTTTACAGCCCCAATTCTTTAAGATAGCCTTCCATTTTAATTTCTACCTCTTCCAACTCTTTTTTCAAACTTGCAATATTATTTTTCACTTTTTCCATGTCTACGGGCTCTTC
>JAWOER010000186.1:0-9170 GCA_046482655.1 Candidatus Delongbacteria bacterium
CTGGTCCGCCGTGATGCGGGTCTCTCTCGTCCACAGGGGCGTCCTGGCGGTGCCGTCGGCGTTGATGGTGTCCCCCGGCCAGTTGCGATCCTCGGCGTGAAAGTAGAAGCGGCCGGGCCCCCTTTAAAGCCATCAGCTCTTTGTAAAATAAGGGAAATGATTTGTTTACGCAATGAAAGTTTTTTATGCTGAGACCTTCGCTAGAGTTCAGTGCAGCGACCGAAAAGCCCATAGCCAGCCTGTGGTCATTGCAGGGATCAAGAACTGCATATTTTAATTTTGATCCTCTGACAACTATCTGATCTTTTTTGATCTTTATATCGGCTCCGGCCTTTGTTAGTTCACGCAGTATTGAAGCAGGACGGTCGGATTCTTTATACTTTAGCCTTCCGATATTATTAATTTTCGATTCTCCTTCGCAATTAAGTGCAAGAATAACCAAAGGTATAAAAAGGTCCGGAGAATGTTTGATATCTGCAGTGAATGCTTTTAATGCGGATCTTGTGACACCGACAGAAGTACCATTTATTTCGACCTCTGCACCTGCCTTTTTAAGATATCTGAGTATCTCACTGTCCGGCTGCAGGCTGTCCGGATTCAGACCCTTAACCGTCACATTTCCTGATATTGCTCCTGCAGTCAACATAAAAGCTGCTGATGACCAGTCACCTTCGATATGGATACTCCCCTGTATGAACCTGCATCCGCCTTTTATATATATATTGCCTTCACTTTCTGTTCTTATTTCTGCTCCGAACCTGTTGAGCATATCTGCGGTCATGCTGATATATGGCAAACTCACCGGGTTCTTGATAATGATCCTGCTGCTTCCTTCTATCATCGAAAGTGCGAACAGAAGACCAGATACAATTTGTGATCCGGAAGGTCCGTCCATCCTTACAGTTCCGCATGTTAAACACCCCTTCAGATATAAAAATTCATTCTGCAGTTTACAATCTACACCCAATTGTGCCAAAATATCACATATATATTCGTTCCCCCGGCGAAGCAATCCGGATGTTCCCAATATTTTTTTTTCTGACGGCATTAAAGCCAGTACAGGTGCGAATAACCTTAGACATAATCCGGATGCATTGCAAAATACTGTATTTGTAATAAATCCGTCAGGACCTTTGATCCCTACTACATTCCCGGACCGTGTAATTTTGGCACCCAGCTTTTTTACCGCTCTGTAAACTGCCTCCGAATCATCAGATCTGCCATAGTTATATATAACAGTAGAATTTCTGTTCAAAAGTCCCAGTATAAGAGCTCTTTGTATATAACTTTTTGAAGGATAGGATCGTGTAATTCCCGAAATATGACTTTTTTTGATAAATATTTTATCTTGCATTTAATTCCTCTATGATCCGTTCCGCATTTTCTGTGACTGATGAAGAGCTGGAATTTATTATAAGATCCGAAACCGCATAATAAATATCTTTTCTTTGAAAGAACATATCTTTTAGAGACTGAGTAATGTTTCGGGGTCGTATTAAAGGCCTTTTTGAAATATCTATTTTTTTCATTCGTGAGGCAATAATATCAATATCTGTGTCGATCAACACGATAAAGCAATTCTCTTTTAGAACTTTTCTAACCTTTTCCGAAAGAACAGAACCTGCGCCGGCCGCAATAAGTATATTGTCTTTTGTACAAAAAGACTCGATCATATTTTCTTCGAGTTTTCTAAACTTCTGTTCACCGAAATGTTTAAAAATTTTAGCTGTTTTCATCCCCTCTGCTTTCTCTACTTCTTCGTCGCTGTCATAAAAACAGTATCCGAAATGTTCCGCAACCATCCGGGCCAGTTCAGTTTTGCCTACACCGGTCATACCAATAAATACCGGATTCATTTTTCTTTTTTTCAAAAAGCGTAACTCATTTCTGTAACAACCGTTTTGTCCGGTTCCTTCAAAGAGCTCGAAAAACTTTACAGCCTGATAAAATAACCATTCGTATCCTTTAATATATTTTTTGCACTTTATACAAAGACTTTCAGAATGATAATTCGGATCAAGGATAATACTGCTCTTCAAAATATTTTTTGAAAAATTCATCGTCCCTGAAACAGCAGGTATCACAAGAAAAGAATCCTTTAGAGTGTGATCCAGATCTTTGAACATAATACTCTTACATTTAAATTTTGCGGCAATATCTTCTGCTTTTTTATCCGTGCGGTTAGAGATAAAAACATTTGCTCCCAATTCATTCAGAGCATGCACGGCTGATACGGCCGCCCCGCCGGCCCCGATAACAGTACATTTTTTGCCGGAGGGATCAACAGAATTTGAACTGAGACATGCTTTAACCCCGTACACATCTGTATTAAAACCGTAAAAAACATTATTTTTTCTAATTACGGAGTTAACAGAACCGGTTATCTCTGAAACAGGATCAAGTTTATCTAAATGTTTTATTATGTCTTTTTTAAATGGGGACGTGACATTAAAGGCACAAATATTGTATTTTTCTGCAAGGGGAATAATATCCCGGGATTTATTTACACTTATGCGTGTGTAGACAGCATCAATTTTATTTTTTTTAAACAGATATTTAAAAATATCGGGGCTTTTACTGTGGGCTACAGGTTTGCCTATTACGGCCAGTTTTTTCACTTATCATTTATCTTTTCTTGTTTTCTGACCAACCATATATCCTGTTCATTCTTCTTTCCGGGAATAAATTCTACAAAAGAGGCATGTTTCTTAAAACTATCCCTGATATATTTTTCTGTGTTGTAGGATGTGAAGTTTCTTTTCCCTTCTGTAACATTGGACCTTATATAATATCCTTCAGACACATATAGTTTTTTTTCTGATGCCAGCAGTCTGTCTGTGGCCGAGTCCCCGTGTGTTGTAAAAAGGAACAGTCCACGGTTTTTGAGCACTCTCATACATTCATCAAACCACTTTATCTGATTTTCTGAATCAAGATGGGTAAAAACCGAAACAGAATAGATGACATCAAAAGTATCATCCTCAAACCTGAAGGGCGGCTCCAGATGATTAATTTCAAAACTCACATTGTTTATATTCTTTCTGCACCAGCTGATTGTTTTGTCATTATAATCAGAACCGTAAAATTCAGAGTCCGGATAGAGATCCGGCAAATGCCTAAGCACTCTGGCAGGACCGCAGCCCCATTCCAGCACCTTAAGACTTTTAATATCAGCATATTCTTCTATAATATTGAAAAGTCCTGCCGCAGTTTCTTTTCCTTTGTAGTAATATGCATGATAATTCAGCTTGCCGAAAGATTCAAAAAGAATAAAATCCGGCGGAAGAGATACCCCGGGATTTGCTTTCACAAATTTTCTGTTGGTTTTAGAATTCTTTAGGAGGCTGATAATGAACTTAATATAATCTGCAAGTTCAAGTAATCCTGCCTTTCTTAATATAAAAGACCCGTACTTTTTGACCGTCATCAAGTTATTTTCTCCAATTTACTGATCAGGCTCTATAGATTTTACCGTTATTTATTGCAAAAAGAACTTTGCCGTAATGAATATCATTGTGAAAACAAGTATTAAATGAAAGTGATTTAAGATTTTTTCTGTCCACCTTCCATTTCATATCCTTGTCGAATATCGTAAGTTCTGCCACCTTTCCTTTCCTTAGCAGATCAGTATCGAGGTTCAGTATCTTTCTGGGATTAACAGTGATCTTTTTAATAAATTCCATCAGACCGAGTTTTCTCTTTCTTACCAGATAAGTTATACCTGCAGAAAACATTGTTTCAAGTCCTATAACTCCAAAAGGTGCAAAGTCGAATTCCACATTCTTTTTTTCCGATGGATGAGGAGCATGGTCTGTGGCTATAACATCGATCGTTCCGTCTTTTAGCCCTTTTATTATTTCATTCACATCTTTTTGTGTCCTTAAGGGCGGGTTCATTTTGAAATCAGTGGAGAATGTTCTGACCTTATCGTCATTCAAGGCAAAATGGTGCGGTGTTGCCTCACAGGTTACCTTAAGTTTTTCTCTTTTGGCCTTCCGGATAAGATCGACACTCTCTTTGGAACTGACATGCTGAAAATGTACAGAAGCGTCAACATATCTGGCTATTTCAATATCCCTTGCAATATTAATGCTTTCGGCAATAGAGGGAATATAGGACATTCCCAACTGGGTGGATGCAAGCGATTCATTCATAACTCCTTCATTAAAAGTGTGGTCCTCGGGATGGACAAGTATGGGTGTTTTGAACATTTTTGAATATGTTAGTGCACCTTTCATAGTTTCTGAAGATCTTATTCCGCTCCCGTCATCGGAGAAAGCAAGAGCTCCGCACTCAACGAGTTCTGTCATCTCAACAATAATCTTACCCTCTCTTTTTACCGTTACGGCAGGGATTTGAAAAACATTGACCAGAAAACCCCTTACTCTGGACTGGATATCATTGTATACGAATTTATTATCAACGCAGGGAGTTGTATTGGCCATTGACGCAAGCGAAGTTACACCCCCGGCCATTGCTGAATTTGTACCCGAAACAAAATTCTCGGCCTGTTCATATCCGGGCTCCCTCAGGTGAGTATGCATGTCAAAAAAACCCGGGGAAATGTATAAACCCTCTGCATCGATCACCTCCATCCCTTTGCCAACTGAAATATTCTTCCCTATTTTTTCGATCTTACCCTTTGACAGTAAAATGTCGGATACAAATTCTTTGTCTGAATGCGGATCTATCACGGTTCCGTTCCTTATAAGCAACTTGGAAGGAAGGGGTACTGAAAGGGACTTTGTCAAGCTTATATTATTTATCATCTTTTTCATCTTGCGCCTCCGATGTTAGCACTTAAAAGATACAGAATAGCCATCCTCGAGGATACACCGTTGAGTACCTGATCCAGTATTACCTGATGATCTCCGTTCGCGACATCATCATCTATTTCAACTCCTCTGTTCATGGGACCCGGGTGCAGGATCAGTATATCGTTCTTTGCTCTGGCGAGTTTTTCATTCGTAATCCCCCAGTAATTATGATATTCTCTTAATGAAGGGAAAGAGCCGCCCACATGCCTTTCCAGCTGTATCCTTAAGATATTCATAACATCAGAATTTTCTATCGCCTCGTCGAGGTCATAAATAATTTCGACACCCATATTCTCTATTCCTTTCGGTATAAGGGTGGCCGGACCACAGACCTGAACTTTTGCTCCATAAAGCTGCATGGCGTAGATATTTGACATTGCCACTCTGGAATGTACTATATCACCTACCAGAGTAACTCTTTTTCCTGTAAGATCAGGTATGTTCTCCACAATTGTTACGAGATCCAGTATTGCCTGGGTAGGATGTTCGTGCGCACCGTCCCCGGCATTTATAATTACAGAATCAAGATTATCCATCAGTATTTTATGTGCGCCCGGAGTACTGTGCCTCATTACAACCATATCGATCTTCATAGCCTCAATATTTTTGGCCGTATCGATCAGCGTTTCACCTTTTTTTAATGAAGATGACGATGCGGCAAAATTAACTACATCTGCCGAAAGTCTTTTTTCGGCCATCTCAAAAGATATTTTTGTCCTGGTTGAGTTTTCAAAGAACATGTTCACCACCGTGATCCCTTTGAGTGCGGCAACTTTTTTATTTGGGGTCTCCAGAATATTCTTGAAGCTTGCCGAAGTATCCACGATAAGCTCAAGGTCTTCTCTGCACATATCCTTTATACCCAGTAAATGTTTGCTTTTAAGCAATTTTTTTTCGGATAATCTGTCCATTTTTTCCTCTAAAATTAAAGTTTGATAATTTTATAAAAAAAGCGATATTCCTATCGCTTAATCTTTTTCAACCAAGTATACTGCGTCTTCACTGTCTATCTCCTCCATTCTGACCCTGACCTCCTGAGTCGGAAGAGTTTTTACAATCTTTCCGGTGTAATCCGGTTTGACGGGAAGCTCCCTTAGCCCCCTGTCAATAAGACAGGCGAACTGAATGAGCTTTGGTCTGCCCCTGTCCATAATAGCGTTTATTGCAGCCAAAACACTCCGACCCGTAAATACAACATCATCCACAAGAATAACCTTTTTATCATCAATAGTAAAAGGCATGTCATCAACAGAAAAATTGGGCACTTTAAGATTGTGTCTGAAATCATCTCTGAAAAGAGTAGCATCAAGGACACCTTTTTCAATATTATCCCCTATATCACCGAGTTGATTCCATATCCTGTCCGCAAGAAACTCCCCTCTTGTCTTGAGTCCGACGATGACAAGGGGATATTTTCCGCGATCATCTTCTATGATCTCCGAAGCTATACGCTTTATTGTTTTGGTCAATTTGGTCTTATCCATAACAGTATGAAGTATTTTAAAATCACTCATGTGTAACTCCTGATTATTCGTCGATCCAGTCACTTATGCTCTCATCTTCGGCACTCTCACCGGATCCTGTTTTCTTTTCTTTGTTCTTTGTTTTATCATCATTTTCTAAAGATGGTTCCGAATCACGGTCTTCTTCATCTATTTTCTTTGAATCATATGAGGAGAATAATTCGTTGACTTCATTTTCGGTAAATGATTCTTCCTGATCATTTTTTGAATCAGACGGCTGCATACCGCTCTTAATATTTCCTTCTTCCTTGATCCTTATAATATCCTCATCAGTCAAATATTCACTTCTGTCAATAATAAATTCCGATTTGCCGATCTCGTCAAGTTCATCGTCAAAAGACTGGCTTTCTGTGATGGAAGAATCCTCCATAGATACATTTTCAAGATCATCCATGTCTTCCTTCTTTTCAATATCATCTGATGTCACATCAGATAGATCTTTTTCTTCTTCTGTATGCTCATCTTGTGGACTTTTTGCTTCAGAGAGCATGTCAAAAACATCCAAATCCTCATTTTCATCTTCTTCAGCCGTTTCCGTTTCCGTTTCTTGAAGGTTATTTTCTTCTTCAGTTCCATTCTTTTCTTCTTCCCGGCCGGCGATCTGATCTAAAGCTTCATCAAAACTGTCGGAACTGTCAGAAACTTTTTCTGCCACGGTATCTTCTTCCTCTTCGAACATATCATCAATCTCATCATCGATCCTTTCTATTTGTGAATCTTCGTCCGCCGCACTTTGATCGTGATCGGGAACATCATCTGTTCTGCTCTCTGACCCCATATCATCGCCGGGCTCTCTTTCATCAAATCTGTCAATAAATTTACTATTCTCGATAGTATCGTTATCCTCATTTTCTTCGACCTCATCGTATGAGGGTTTTTGAACAATATCATTTTCTGCAACAGCTGAATCGTCTTCCAGCTCTTTTTTCAGACTCTCACTTGTAACCGTTTCCATTTCTGACCGTTCAAGGATGGAGTCGTCATCCTCATTGTCCTTTCCCCGGGGTTTAAAAACAGGTTTTTCAACAAATGATTCGTTTTCGCTTACACCGGAAGAAACAAAAACATCGCTTACAAGACTAGCGCCGGTATCATTTTTTTCGCCGGATTTGGGTGCGGAAGCATCGTCAGTATTTTCTTCGGCAAAAGATTCTCTTGTTGCATACTCTCTCCTTCTGGGGAACATTGAGTTTAGATCCTTTTTCTTTTTCCCAATCTCATCATTTGTCAATGCACCCTCTCTTGCGATCTGTATTTCACTCTTCTTACCTGTATCGGGATCTTTGGCTGTAGCATGAATTATACCGTTCACATCATACTCATAATTAAATATGATCGGTGAATTCTCTGCCTTTGGCGGAAAGTCGAGCGTGGTGGTACCGATCGTAGTGCAAAATTCGGGATCGGGATCCTCCCCCTGGATTACGACCATCTTGACCTGTGTCTGATTGGCTGATGAGGTATAAAAAATCTGACTTTTCCGAACTGGTATCTTGCTGTTCTTAGGTATGATTATCGCATTCCTCTTGTTGTCGAACTCGTCCAGAGTTATTGCTCCGAAGCTGTGAGCTGTAACATCAGAAACATTCATTGCACCGTATTTCATTCTGACCATATCATTAACATTCTCGTTCTGATCTTTTGCAGAAACGATCCCCGCCTGTATTGCCGCCCCCAGCGCCACGGCCTCGTCGGGATTGATCTGAGTTGCGGGTTTTTTCCCGGTTATCCTGAATATCATATCGCATACCGCCGGTATTCTTGTGGAGCCTCCGACAAGCAAAATCTGATCGATATTGTCCCATTCAAGACCTGCATCGGTCATCACCGCATTCATCAAAAGCTCGGTTCTTGTAACAAAATCAGCTACAAGATCCGAAAATAATTTCCTCGTTACAGTAATCCTTGCCGACTTTCCCTTGGCTGACATATATACGGTTGTGCTCAATTTTGATGAAAGGACTTTTTTTGCATTTTCGGCCTTCAGCCTCAAATCCTGGATAAGCACGGGATCTTCAAAAAGATCTGTATCGTGCTGTTGTTTAAATTTATCGTTCAGATATATCATTAATTTTTCATCAAAATTATTTCCGCCGAGCTGTCTGTCACCGTCACTCGAAACGACTTCAAAATTACCTTTGCTCAAATTCATTATGGTCACATCAAAAGTACCGCCGCCCAGATCATACACAAGAATCTTCTGGTTAATATCCTTATCCAGGCCATAGGTCAATGCTGCAGCAGTGGGCTCATTTATTATCTGAGTGACATTTACTCCAGATATTTTTCCTGCGTCTATTGTGGCCTTCCTCTGATTATCATTGAAGTATGCCGGTACGGTAATAACTACATCCGTGATCTTCTCATTGAGGTAATTTTCTGCATCTTCTACAAGTTTTCTTAAGATCATCGCGGATATATCTTCGGGTTTGTACTCTGCATGTTTGTGTTCGAACACATAGTCGGCAGATCCCATATGCGACTTTATTGATGAAACTGTTCTTTCCGGTTCGGCAACAGATGACTGTTTTGCAATACTGCCGACTATTATCTGCTCGTCATCAAACAGCACAACAGAAGGTGTGATCCTTTCTCCTTCTTTATTTGGTATGATTTCAGCCTTACCAAATTCGTTGACCATAGCAATAGCGGAGTTCGTAGTTCCCAGATCGATACCTATCAACTTCATAAATTATTCCTCATTTCAGTAGTTTCCTTCTTGCCTGTGAGATTATTGCCAGCATTTCCTCTGCTTCAGATCTCATTCTTATATTTGAAGAATTGATCCTTGTTCTCCATTTTCTGAACTCTGTGTTTATTCTGTTCTTTA
>JAWOER010000043.1:0-11805 GCA_046482655.1 Candidatus Delongbacteria bacterium
AAAGAGATCATGATCACAGGCAACCTGATAACTATGATCAACAGCATTGTAGAAATATCGGAAGAAGTGACAGACTTCGGTTTTACAAAATTTCCCTGGATGAAAGTGTCTGAAATTACTGTGTCCGGCAAATAAATATTATACAACTGTAAAGCTGCGTATTATTATTTTTACTTGCTAAACGGACAAAAAATATTTAATTTCCGGTCATGTTGAATTCATTTTTTGTCTCGGACATACACGGCAGCATCTACAGATATGAAAAACTGTTTGAACTTATCCTTCAAGAAAAACCTGAGGCAGTATTTATCGGCGGAGATATACTGCCTTCGGGGCTTATGCTAAAAGATCCGGGAGATTTTCTTTCCAACGGTATTATAGCACCTCTAAAAAATCTTAAGAGCCTGATGGGTAAAGAATACCCGAATATCTTCCTTATTCTGGGTAATGATGACGGAAAGCAGGATGAGGAGAGGATCATGGAGGAAGATAAGAACGGACTTTGGAGCTATATACACAACAGGAAGATCATATTCAAAGAAAGATCCATCTTCGGTTATTCATACATACCGCCCACGCCTTTTCTTATGAAGGACTGGGAAAAGTATGATGTATCCAGATATTCAGATCCAGGATGCATTTCTCCCGAAGAGGGTAAAAGAACATATGAGGCAGAACCGAATTTTATCCGTTATACAACGATAAAAAAAGATCTGGAAATATTGTTTAAGGATGAGGATATTTCAAATTCGGTACTTCTGTTCCACTCTCCTCCCTACAAAACAAATCTGGACAGAGCTGATCTGGGGGGAAAGTTCTATGATTCTGTTCCTCTGGATGTGAATGTCGGCAGTATTGCGATAAAAGAAATGATCGAAGAGCGTCAGCCGTATCTTAGTCTCCATGGTCATATTCATGAGTCTTCGAGGCTTACAGGAAGATGGGATGATATTATCGGCAGGACCCGGCTTTTTTCTGCAGCCTATGACGGAAGAAAGCTGGCTGTTGTAAAATTCGATCTTGACGATCCCTCCACTGCAATAAGGAGTATTATATGAGAACGCTGCTTTTTTTATTAATTTCTTTCATTCTCTGTGCTCAAAATATTGAATTCAATTTCAGAATAATCTATCTTGAGCAGGACATGACAGATGTAGCCTTCAAGATCGCAGCTTTCAGTAACGATCTGCAAAAACAGCTTAATGCTTATGAATGGGATCTTCCGCATACCGATTTTGATGAGATCGAGACCAATATTAATGTGAATATTGACAAGAATATTTCCGAAGAGGATTTTACCGGAATGATCACAGTAAGCAGCGGACCGAAGACAAAAAAGACCATGTTCGTTCCCTTAAGAAAGAATATATATTTTACCGAGCAGAACATATCCTTTAAGATCGATTATGAAAAAGAGCCCGACATTGACAGAAAAGACCCCTCTTATCTGGAAACGATCGTTCTATTTTATGCAAATCTTGCCATGGGAGAGAATTTTGACAGGCTTTCATACACGGACAGAAGCAATTTCAATCTCTACGGTGATCATTATTACAAAGAAGTTTACTCGTTCGAGAATCTTATTACGAGAGCTTCTGACAGGAACGAGTGGAAAAAAAGGATAGAGTTGATCAATAATTACAGGATGGGTAAAAATATTGAGCTCCGAAGACTGAATGCACTGATATATAATGCAATATATTTTATAAACACCGGTAAGAGCGACAGAGCAGCATATTTTGTGGAGCCTATCCGCGAAAAGATAGAGAATATTTCCGAACTGCCTGATAATTTTTTTGACAACAATTTTTTTTATATTGCAGAAATATTCAGACAAAATAAAGATAAATATCTCGATTTTTTAATAGAGCAGGATCCCGAAAGGGAATCTTTTTACGAAAACAAGCTCGGAAAAAAGATAAAAAAATAACATATATCATAGCGGCAGAGCCAATATAGTATTAAATTTGATCCAGATAGTTATCAATAGTGCTAACTAATTGGAGAAAGAAGATGAAAAATTTAAGGAACACGGCCGCAACTTTAATATTACTGTCCTTTTTTATTTTTACAGCCTGTCACACAGAAACGCCCACGAGTTCTTCCGGATCGGACGCCTCTGTAAAAATAACCGTCATTTCTGGTCCTGCGGGAACTGTATATGATTATACAGACACGAACCCCGTTGAAATAATATTAGAAGAAGGCACTTATGATGTCGGTATAGAAATAACCGACGGCTCTGACCTTTATACGCTTGCCGTCCGCGCAGAAGCACTGACCGGGGACGATTACCGGGTCGGATCGTATTTAAGTGATCCTTCTAACGGACCGAACACGATACAAATATCATATAAGGATTTTCCGGTCATATCAGATAATGATCCGCAGGAATTTAATCTGTATGCCGAGCTGAAAGATTTTTCGGAAAATATATATTTATCAAATAGTTTGGAAGTAAAGGCAAAAAATGCCTATCCTTTCCTGCTCATGCACGATGAACTGGGAAAGATAAGAGAGATCGGGGGAGATTCAGTAGATTTTACAGAAAAGATAGGAGAGCTTGCCTTCGTACAGTTCCTATCAAATGGATGCGGATCATGTTTTGAAGAAGCTGATGAAATGAAAAATATGTATAAAGATGACACTTATGATCAGGCTTATTTCAGCCATTCTGTTTTCGGGCGCGGTTATGATTCAGAAAGTGATTTTAAGGCGGAAATGGAATACCGGGCCTATCCTTTTAACTCTTTCTGGGACGGAAGTGACAATGTGAGGTCATTTTTTGAAGCTTTAACAGAAAATGACGATCTTTCCACATCTTTTATTGCTGTACTTCCTTCGGGAATAATAGAAAAATATGACTATGAACAGGGTGATTTTCCCGTCTGGATAAGGGAAATTTACGATTCTGTTTATGCCCGGGATGTAAAAAAACGGGGTCATGAAGAATGAAGAGGATCATTTTTTTTAATTTTATAATATTTCTGGCGCTTTATTCTGAAGACATAAGCATAAACGCGGTAAATTATATGAATTTCGGCGTTGGAAGGGAATGGGGCGGAGACAATAAAGATATAGAGATCGATAAACAGTATTTTGAAGACCGCCTTGACCTGGATATATTTAAAGGTGACTTTTCCGCCGGTTTGAGGTTTGAAGCTGCAGACCCGGGCAGGAGAAATGAATCTTTAAAAGGCGTCACAAGTCTTAGTTTCAGTTATTCAAATAACGGAATGAATGTTTATGCAGGTGATGTTCTTTCGTATTTTGGAAGAGGAGTCGTGTTGGGTCTCAAAGAATCAAAAGCCGACTTTTTTGACAGCAGAGTGAGAGGCGGAAGCGTAGAGTATTTTAGCGAATATCTTTCTCTTAAAGCACTCGGGGGAAAAAGTTATTTTGAATATATTAACGATTACGACCCTTTGGAACAGACAATTGATCAGTTCGATAATAAAGTCCTTGCCGGTGAATTAAAACTGCCTCTAAGTACATATATGGCTCTTGAAGACTACTATATCAATATCGGAGGATCATATCTGTATCTTGAAGGAGAAGAGGCTCCGGCAGAGCAGTTTCTTTACAAAGAGATGTTTATAGAAGAGACCGGTATAGCAGGTTTTTCTTTTGAAGCCGAGGCCTACGGACTGGAGCTGTTTTCCGAATACGCTTTTAAAACAACTAAAAGAGATCCGGTTCAAAACGGATGGGCACACTATATGCTGCTGAACTACACTGCGAGAGGTTTCGGCATAGGTTTTGAATTTAAGGATTATTATAAATACGGTGCTAATCCAAATGAGATGGCATCGGGATTTACGCCCTATCAGAACGCACCGGAACTGACTATTATCCATGCTTCGCATCTGCTGAACACCCATCCCCATGTGGTCAATCCCAATGATGAGATCGGATATAAGATCTCTGCCGCCTACCAGCTGAACAACCGCACAGACCTCAAAGCGGAAGCTGCTTTTGCCTCATATCATAAAGGTAACAGCATTCTACCCGAATTTTCAGATGATCATCTTCCCTACAAAGATATCTGGATCAGTTCAGATTATACAGGCAAAAGTTACGGTATCATGCTGGGTGCGGGTTACTTTCTCGACTCTCCGCTCACTAAGGATCTTAACAAAGATATCATTCCGGGAGGAGAAAATATTGCTGAAGTTTCCTCGGACCAAAGAAACACATTTATGGCCGAGTATTATGTTAAGGCCGGTAAGGATTCAAAAATATCTTTGTGCGGAGAGTTCCAGACTGTCGCAAACAGTTTTAGTGATGAGAAATATAATGATATTTACGGATCTGTCGAATATTCTTACTCTCCGATAGGATATATCAACATATCGCTGATAAGTACAACTGAACAGGTTCCTCAGGATTCTCCCGACAGGTGGCTGGGGATAGAGACCGGTTTTGATATTATGGACGACCATAAGCTGAATATGTTTTACGGAAGGGAACGCGCAGGAATAAAATGTGCCGGAGGTACCTGCAGACAGGTTCCCGAATTCGACGGTTTCAAGATGAGCCTGATTTCATATTTTTAAAAATTTTACTAAAAACAAGTTGCTTTTAAAACAGATTTTTGTTATATTCAGCGCGTTGAAATAATAGCGAAAAATCCAGGGAGATATAGATGAAAAAAGGTATTCACCCAAAATATGAAAAAGCGACTATTTCGTGCGTTTGCGGAAATTCTTTTGAAAGCAGAACAACTGTGGGCGACATAAAGGTCGAGATATGTTCAAAATGCCACCCATTTTACACAGGCAAGACAAGGATCCTCGACACCGCCGGCAGAGTCGATAAGTTCATGAAGAAATACAAGATAGAGAAAAAAAACGAAGAATAAGTTTTGTCATAGGAATTCTTAATTTAAAAGCGCATATTTATTCTATGCGCTTTTTTAGTATAAAAGAACAGGAGTTGTTTTGAAAGATAAAAAGATCAATATTGGAGGACAGGCTGTCATAGAGGGTGTCATGATGAGATCGCCCGAATATGTGTCCACCGTTATCAGAAGGGCAGACGGCAGTCTGGAAACTGATAATAAAAAGTTTATACCTCTGTCAAAAAGGTTCAGGCTGCTCAATATCCCGGTAATAAGAGGTGCGGTGGGGCTTTTCGAAATGATGAAGATAGGCATTGGAACACTCAACTGGTCCGCAGACAGGGCAATCGAGGATGAAAAGAAGGCCAAAGGAGAAAAGATCGAAAAAGAAAAAAGATCGTTCCTGGCATCACTGTCCGAAGCTTTGGGAACTTCGGCCGTTCTGATAATAGCATTGGGTATATTTATGTATATTCCCTACAAACTTACAGATATATTTGAAAGATTCAACGATAACCAGTTCCTGTTCAACCTTCTGGCCGGTATTATCAGGACGGTTTTTCTTGTGCTCTATATGTATTCGATCAGTTTTATGAAAGATGTTAAAAGACTTTTTGAATATCACGGTGCGGAACATAAAGCTATAGCTGCTTTTGAAAAAGGTCTGGAAATGAAGGTTGAAAATGTTAAACCCCAAAGCCGGTTCCACCCCAGATGCGGAACGAGCTTTATACTTATCGCAGCTATCATAACCATATTCATATTTTCCATATTCGACAGTTTTTTCTATCTTTTTTATACATATCCCAATGTATTTGCACGGATAGGTGTGCATTTACTTTTTTTGCCCGTCGTAGTAGGTATATCTTTTGAATTACTTAAGCTTTCGGAAAAATATATTCATGTTCCCTCAGTCAGAATTCTGATCAAGCCCGGTCTCTGGCTGCAGCATATTACAACCGGTGAACCCGATGAAAGTCAAATGGAAGTCGCTATTGAGTCTGTAAAGCTTTCTACCGAGTATCTGAACATAACAGAAAAAGAGGAACAAAATGTATCTGTTATCTAAAGGTCCGGCGATATTCTCCGTGTTTGTTTTTGCGTGTTTTTTGAATGGACAGTTTTCCAGCGGCACAGATTATTCTGTAACAACAGAAGAGATCACCGGTAAAACACAGTTCGGGGCAAAAGCATATACAGAAAAAATTGATATTGAGTGGGATCCGGTGCGAACAGGAGATACAAGTTTTAACGCAAGCTCTGATATGACAGCTTTCGGATACGGTGTTTTTTTTAATTTACCGTACGATCCGTTCAAAATATCTGTATCCGGTGATCATAAATATGCAGATATTTCCAATTCAGCATCAATATCAGACTATTCTGCGGACAATGAAGATCCTGTCTATACCAGGCTGGATGTCTTCAGTCACAGGATCAACAGGATAGGACTTGATGCAGAATTGGAGTACTCTGACCGCTACATACTTTCGGGGAGAGTGATGTATTTATCAACAGATGATGCAAAACACTCTCTGCAATCAGGAACGGGAGCCGAATACAGGTTTTTATTACAAAGAACAGAGTATTTAGGGCTGTTGTTTGAAATTAATTCAAAGAACGATCATCCGCTTATTTCCGAACTGATATATTTTACTCCTGTATTTCCGCTCCAAAAATTTCAGATTCTATACTCAAAAGTATCGGATCTGTCGGCTTTTGAGGCGAATATCAGGTATATGATATACGATAAAGAGACGATACGGGACAGAAAAGGCGGTCATATCGGTACAGAATTAAAATACAGCAGATACTTTAAGACAGCAGCCACCGGATTAAATATAAGTGCAGGTTCAAATCTGAAAAATGATCTCAGCCCGCCCGAAATATTCCTTCCGTTCCTTTATTACACGCTCGGTCTGGAGACAGGCATGTCGGACGGCAGATTGACGATGGAGGCAGGATGGAATTACGGTTTTTATAAGGTGTATATAAAAAACAGGATCGAAACGGACGGGTCTGCCGAAATACCTTCTGCAGCTGATGAAGTTTCAGAAGTGACCGGGAAATATCATTTTTATTTAAAATTCGGATTGAATTTGTGATATGGAAAGCAAAGAGCAAAAATATAAAAAAGTACTGAATGATATTAAGATACTGACGGCTGACGAAGACGATATGATATCTGTGATGTCAACAGTGTCATGCGAGGTCTTTCATGCTTTTGATGAGTTCAGCTGGGTCGGATTTTACCGCAGAACAGGCGAAAGGACGCTAAAGGTGGGGCCTTACCAGGGCGGTCACGGATGCCTGGTAATTGACTTTGACAGGGGAGTGTGCGGAAGGTGTGCGGAGCAGAAAACTGTTCAGATAGAGAACGATGTGACGAAGCTTTCATACCACATAGCATGCTCATCCGAAACCAGAGCTGAAATAGTTATTCCTGTTTTAAAGAACGGCGAGCTGATCGCTGTTCTTGATATCGATTCGACAGAACCGGACATGTTCGATGAAATTGACGAGCGTTACCTCACAGAGATCGCTTCACTGATCTGACCTTTTTATTATTTGAATTTATATTCATCATGCACAAAAGCCGAAGTAAGGGCTGCCGGTATTTTTGCCTAAAAATCCATAAATCTCTAAAGGGACGATGTCTTTTTTAGACAGCAAAAATCACTCATGCCTTATCTAAAATCGCTTTACGGCATTCAGAATATAAATTCAAATGCACAAATAAAAAACCCCGAAAAAATTTTCGGGGTTTTTTACTATTAATCAGAATTTAGACTAATAAACATAGCGCCAGACGACCTCTTTCCAGTTATCGGTCTTTTTGTAACTCTCAGATGTCCACCTGTGTTTCGGATTGAGCCCGAATACTGTTTCGGTAGGATCTTGCTGCGAGGGTCCCGGGCCAAAACCGGGTGGTAGCTCTGCTTCTTCAGGATCCTCATATGTCGCGTCCTGGATAAGGGCCTTTGTCCACTTACCGGAAGGGTCACCCAGCTTTGCTCCCTGGTCCGCCAGAGTTATCACACTTCCGATATTAACATATTTCATCATTTTGCTGTTGCTCAATGCGGATTCCAGACCCAAAAAGCCGTTATAGCCGATCATTGCAGCGGTGGTAAATAAAAGCTGACCTTTAGGCGTTGAAATATACCAGGGATTCTCGCTCTGGGGTTCCACATCGTGGTTATGGTTTGCAACTATCCCTATTTTGCCTTCCGGTTTAATTTGAAGCATATCTTTCCATGCGATCTCGAGTAATTTTTCATCCGTAGCGTTCTGGTCTATACTCGAGGAATATTTGGTAAGCTTTTCCAGAGTGGGGTCCATTTCCTGAGCATAAAGGTTCCCCGTCAAATTTACCTGGTTATTTTCTGTAAAAAGAGTAAAGTCGTCGCCGGAAACACCTTTTATAGAAACATCGCTGTATTTTTTTGTTACAACAACGGATCCGTACTTTCCAGCTCCTCTGCCGACGGGTATTTTTTTCGTTTCTGTGCCCGAACTGATTATTGCTATGGTGGCATTTGTTTTGTCATCATATTCGAGTACTATATCCACATCGCCTGCGGGAAAACCGCCCTCTTCAAGAAAATAAAAACCGTTGGTTGGTCCGTACTCTACAATATCGTCCCAAGTCCACAACAGCCCATCTACATCAATTACTTTTTCGTTTTTATAATAAGGAGTTTTGCCAGAATCAAATACCGTTCCGAGCATGGCTATTGCATCGTCCTGGTCTTTGGGTGCACTGCTTCTTAGAGCCATTCCATAACCGTAGTCCTTATCTGTATCTATCAGATCTTTTGTAGTCTCAATATCATTTCCCCATCTGCTTTGTGCCAGCGGGCTACCCGCCTGCAGTGCTGATGACTTAACAGGACCTCTGTAGAACCTTGCTCCGTCGGTACCGCCTGTCTGAATATCTATCCTGATTATGTCATTAAAATAGCAGGGTCCGAATCTGACATCTTTTTGATGAAATGCGCCCAAAGCGCCTCCAAATCCACTACCTGCCATAGTGTTGTATATAGCTTCTGAGTTTGCGAGTAGCTCATTCCATCCGATCACTTTTATGTTATAAACATTACTGAGCACGATATTGGCCATTTCACCTGTTTCTTTGTCCCATGCATAGGAATCAAGTACCCACACAGCATAACCCGGATCGTCTTTTCTTTCTCCTTTATACCTCGTGGTCACCAGCTTTCTTCCCCCCACATCTTCCAGTTCGGGTATAGTGACCTCTGTGTTGCCCTCTGCCAAGGACGATCCGTGCAGATAATAGACGCCGTCCGTGGTCGTTGATTCTGTGTGCGGAAAAGCGCCCTCTTTTACCATGGCAAGATCGGTATCGCTATAAGCTGATGCTTTTCTTTTTGAACTCGGCGGGATATATTCTGCAGGCCATTTGATCCTTACAGAATCGGGCTGATTTGCCCACCAGTTAACATTAAAATTAGATGCACTTTCCGCCGCCCAGTACAGTTCCAGTTTTCTGTTATCGGCCGTTATTGTTCTGGTCGAGTAATTGGTCACCTGAAAAAAACTGGCAGCCATGATAAGCAGTATGACTATCACCATGATCGCCATCACGAGACCGAATCCTTTTTGATTTATATTTTTCATCATTTGCCTCCTTTTGTATTTATTTCCCCGTCTTTTTTTATGCTCAAAGATCAGGGGCTGTAATTGATCCTCATTGTCTTGCAGTAGTAGGTGTTATCCATTGACCAGTTGAAATAGTTATCTTCAAGATCAGAAAAATTATCAATTTTCGCAAAAGCCATTCTGACCCAGAGTTTATCATATTTTCCCGTTACAACAGGGGATGAGGGGTCCAGAGGATCAACTTTGTTTATGACGAATTCGGGTTGCATGTACTGATAATTTCCCGCTCCGTACACCCTGTATTGCCTTTTTGTTCCGTCACTATGGGTTCTGGCCAGAAAATATGACTTCTCCCCATAGTTATAATCATATTTCCATATGGAATAAGAGCCGTCAACATTGTTTATTTTTAATGCGTACGGATCGTCGTTAAAATTTTCCAGCATCGCTCCGGCTCTCACATCTTTTGCAAGTTCTCTCAGGATCATCCTGACGCTGCTTTCTGTCATGGTATGAATATAGGTCTCATTAAGCACCCTGTTGGAGTTGGAAATTGTAAAAACGACACCCAGACCCACAAATCCTGCGATCAGTGCCACAATGACAGTTTCGATCAGTGTAAAACCTTTGTATTTATTCATCTTTTTCATCATTTGCCTCCATCGACCTATATAGGTTCATTTGATATCATATACATTTCCAGTGCTTCGTGATCATCATCTCCCCATTCCACTCTTGCCCTTACCAGGGAAAGGTCTGTTCCTGTAGAAAGATCTATTGTTCCGGCATTCTGTACAGTCACAAAGTACTTAAAGTTTTTATTGGCATCCGATATCTGTTTCCATACTTCTTTTTCCACATTATCCAGATAGTCATCAAGGGCGAGTGAAGTTTCACATCTCTGTATCTGCTCGAAATGATGATTTATTATCATCGAAGCGTTATTTTTGTGTGAGTTTCTGATCGCTATCTGTTTACAGTACACAAAACTGAACATCATTGAGGCCACACCAATAGAGAGTATCAATGCTGTAACCAAAATCTCAATTAGAGTCAAACCCTTTTTCATTTCTTTCACCTCCCGGTGATTTTGATTTCATGTTGCGTTCGTAAATGGCGGTTCTTTAAAAAACTTTGATCGCGATCCATCAAAGCATCATTGTGTTACTTTTTCCTTTTTATTTTTTCTTTGCCTCCTTTTTTTAATTAAACTTTTTGATTTTTCCTCGTTTTCGGCCGACACCACGCTACAATTACAATATAGTGAATATAAGAGCAAAAAGCAAGGAAAAAAAAATTTTAGTTTGACAGTTTGAAAAAAATAGGCTATATTATGCTCCAGAGACCAAAAATTAAACTTCGGAGGAATAGTCATGTTCAAAAATTTTATATTATTCTTGGCAGCGGCACTCATCTGCCATAATGTTTTTGCCGCCGCACAAAAAGGCGGCGGAGGACCTGACGGCGGGGGATATTACTGGATCGATTCCGATGATGCCTCGGGACCTGCCTTTAACTGGGTGGAAATATCATCGCTGGGAACGCCCCTCTCTCTCGGAGACGATGAAATGAGCTCATCATTGAACCTTGGATTCAATTTTGAGTATTACGGCAGTTTTTTCAGCTCTTTAAAAGTTTCCAGTAACGGTTTTATTACTTTTTCTTCCACGACCGACTCGTCTCCTCTCAGTTCTTATATCCCCGACACAGCTGTACCGAACTCTCTCGTTGCTCCCTTCCGGGACGATCTGGATCCTTCTTCTGCATCTGCGGGAGATATTTACTATTATGAGGATACTGCAAACGAAAGATTCATTGTCCAGTACGAAAATATCCCCAAGTACGGATATACCGAAGGCATGACATTTCAGGTAATTTTGAATTCTGACAACAGTATGCTTTTTCAGTATAAGCTTTTGGAAGGTCTGACTGATGAATCTGTTGTCGGTATAGAGAACAACGATGGAACAGAAGGTACCCAGATAGTTGCATACGGAAATTATTTAAAAGATTCGCTCGCAGTAGAATTATATTTTATTCCAATTGAATACGGCGGCGAGCTGGACCTTTCTTCCAATGATATTGACTACGGATATGTTACTACGGGTCAGAGCGAAGTAAGAACTCTCACCGTCTCCAATCTCTCAGAAACAGAGATAATGCAGGGAGATATTACTTCAGCACCCAATTTTACTGTATCAGAGTCCGAATCTTCTAAGAGTACGATAAATTTTACAATAAATCCGGGCGACTCGACAGATTTTGATATTACTTTTTTTGCAGAGAACGCACAGTCATACGGCGAATATATAGTGATAAATTCAACTGACTCTGTCACTTCA
>JAWOER010000119.1:0-5279 GCA_046482655.1 Candidatus Delongbacteria bacterium
CCCCGCTTTATGGAACCCTGTACTTTGACGACATCCACCTTTATGACAGCACAGTAGGCATTGAACAGTCTGTCGATCCTGAAAATTATGTTCTTGAACAGAACTATCCGAATCCGTTCAATCCTTCAACTGTGATCAAATTCAATATTGAAAAAACAGCGATGGTCAAACTGGATATATTCGATATTAACGGACAACTTGTAAATACACTTGTCAACAGAAATATGAACAGCGGCGCTCATTCGGTGAACTGGACAGCAAAAGACAGGAACGGGAATGATCTTTCTTCGGGCATATATTTTTACCGTCTGTCTCTTGACGGGAAAGCCGCAGCAACAAAAAATATGATACTGATCAAGTAAATAACAACTGAGGGATGTTGATGGAGACCTTAAATAAGGTTCAATACGAATTGAACGGACAGGGTGAGTTTATAATAGAAAATTATAATTCCGCCAAATTATTTTCAAGTTTCTTTCCCGGTGTGGCCGGAACTGAAGGAATTCCGATGTGGGTTTTTTATGTTAACAGGGGACAGTGTGTCTGTAGTATGGGCATTCAGGACAAGGATCATCCGATCATGGAATTTCTGCCTGCGAATAGAGCCTATCAGCTTACTGCTTCGCAGGGGTTTCGAACATTTATCAAGCTGAACAAAGATGGCGAAAGAATTTTTTACGAACCTTTTCAGAACAGTCTTGTGAGCAGCAGCCACGACAAGGTCCAGCGGATGATAATAGAGCCTTCAAGGTTAATCCTCGAGGAAGTGAACAGAACTCTCGGAATTAAGTTCGTCGTCGAATACTTTAACATTCCCCAGGACAGTTTCGCCGGTATCGTAAGAAAGCTCACAATACAGAATATTGGTAATACTGATGTTGAAATTGACGGTCTCGACGGTCTTGCGCTTATAATACCCTGCGGTATCGATAACGGAAGCCTTAAATTCATCAGACGACTCGTTGAAGCATTTGTAGAAGTAAGCAATTATGAAACGAAAGTTCCCTTTTTTAGAGGAAAGGTCGAGCCTTCGGACAGACCTGAAGTTGTGAGGATAAAACAGGGACATTTTTATGTTGGTTTTGAAGCAGAGGGATCAGAGGCTAAGATAGTGACAACGATAGTTGACCCTGTAAAAATATTCGGAACTCAGAGCGATTACAGTTATCCGGAGAGATTTTTGAAAGTCAATCCCGATGAAATGTTCCGGGATCAGGTACTCGAAAACCGCCTTCCGTGCGCAATGGGATATTTCAAAACATTCATAGCTCCGAATGAAAGCTATGTATACAATTCTGTAATTGGTCACGCTTCTTCAATTGAAGAACTGAACAGTATCATTCCGGTTATAGCAGACGATGAATATATAAGATCCAAGTCAGAACAGGACAGAAATCTAATAGATTCACTAACACAGAACAATTTTATATCCAGCGGTGTTAAAGTCCTCGATCAGTATGCAAGAGTAAATTTTTTGGACAACACTCTTCGAGGCGGATTCCCTCTAACAATTAAGGGTAAGAAAACTGAATTCACTCTGCACCTTTTTTCCAGAAAACACGGTGACCTGGAAAGGGATTACAATCATTATCAGCTTATGCCGACCTATTATTCTCAGGGGAACGGTAATTTTAGGGATGTGAACCAGAACAGGCGGAATGATCTTTTCTTTAATCCCGACGTAAGAGAAAATAATGTTTTCCAGTTCTATAAACTCATTCAGCTTGACGGTTTTAATCCTCTGGTAATAAGAGAGACAAGATTTGATGTTAAAGATGATGTTAAACTAAGATCTCTTCTCTCTGAATATTTTGAAAAAGGCGATATCGAAGGTCTTTTCGGTTTTCTGCATAAACCTTTCACTCCCGGAGAGGTCACGGTATATTTTTCAAAAAATAATATAAACATCAACGGAAGCACCGAAAATTTTATAGCCGATCTTGTAAATATTTGCGAAAAAATTCATGATACTGATTACGGTGAAGGTTTTTGGACAGATCACTGGACATATAATCTTGATCTGCTGGAAAACTATCTGGCTGTTTATCCGGAAAACTTAAACCATATTGTATTTGACAATATGGATTTTTCATTTTACGATAATCCTTATCGTGTAAGGCCTCGTGACGAAAAATATGTGATCTGGGAAGGCAAACCAATGCAGTTGGGATCTGTAGCTTTTGATGAAGAAAAGGAGAAACTGATAAAAAACCGAAAAAGTAACCGGAACAAAGTTCACACCGGCTACGGTAAGGGACAGGTTTACAAGACAAATCTTTTTAGTGTACTGCTGTGTCTGACAGCAAATAAGATATCTTCGCTTGACCCGAAAGGTGTCGGAGTGGAAATGGAAACAGATAAACCAAACTGGTATGATGCACTTAACGGACTGCCTGCTCTGATCGGCTCAAGTATCAGCGAGACAATAGAGATCAAAAGACATATAAACTTTCTAAAAAAATCTCTTAAGAATGAAGACAGTTATCGTAAATGGCCTGTTTTTGAAGAGCTCAGACTTTTTATTGACCAGCTCTATTATCTTTTAGATTCTGATATGCCGGACTTTGAATACTGGGACAGATCATATTCAGAAAAAGAATCATACAGGGAAAAAATCAAATTCGGAATATCCGGTAATGAACAAAATATAACCACCGAATACCTGATAAACTTCTTTGATCTGTGCATTAAGAAACTTGATAAGGCGATAGAGAAAGCTCAGGCTAATGAGAACGGAATAATTTCAACATATTTTATAAATGAACCGGTCGAGTATGAGGATATACCGTGTACAGAAAGCGAAACGGGGATAAAGATAAATACTTCCGGTTATAATTGTTTTAGAGCCAAGAAGTTTACTCAGACCGCACTTCCTCTTTTCCTTGAAGGACCTGTACATTACCTGAGATGTCATAAAGATATAAAAAAAGCCGAAGAGCTGGCGGCTATGATCAGAAAAAGCGGGCTTTTTGATAAAAAACTGAAAATGTACAAGGTTAACGCACCTCTGGACGATCAGCCCATGGAAATAGGCAGGGCAAGGACTTTTTCTCCCGGCTGGTTTGAGAACGAATCCGTATGGCTCCATATGGAATACAAATATATGCTGGAGCTTTTACGCAGCGGCCTTTATGATCACTTTTATAACGATTTTAAAAATGTATTCGTTCCATTTTTCGATCCGGAAGTTTACGGAAGGAGCATACTTGAGAATTCTTCTTTTATCGTATCAAGCAATAATCCGGATCCTTCGATACACGGCAACGGATTCGTAGCAAGGTTAAGCGGAGCTACTGCGGAATTTATACATATACTGCATATAATGACGGTCGGAACTGATCCGTTCAGGATCAATTCGGATGGTGAGCTTGAACTTTATTTTAAGCCGGCGCTGCCCGAATGGCTTTTTACCAAAGAACCGTCCAAAAGTAGTTTGTATATGAGCGGCGAGTTACAGGAAGTTGAGTTTTCTGCGAACACTTTCAGCTTCATGTTCCTCGGAAAAATTCTTGTAACTTATCATAATCCTAAATCCGCTGATACTTTCGGACCTGAGGGAGTGTCTGCATGCAGTATTACAGTTACCGATTCTGAAGGCAAACCACGTGTTTTCGATGAAGGATTTATATCCGAAGAGATGGCACATAAGGTACGAGACCGAAAAGTCAGCAAAATAGATATAGAGCTCGGATAGACAGTACAGAATCTAGAAATTCCATAAAAACTCTTGACAAAAAGTATTATTAACCGTACTTTTAAGCATACTATAAGGAGGGCTGTTATGTACAAATACAAAACAATAACCGCAAATGATCTGAAAACTAAAGGCATCTCCATGGTGGCTGAAGAAGTCGCTCAGTACGGTGAAGCTGTCGTCACTGTCAGAGGAAAAGGCAAGTATGTGATCATTCCGATAGAAAAATACAACGAACTGCGTGAATATGAACTGATGGCTGCTCTTGCGGAAACAAGGAAAGACATCGAAGAAGGAAATTGTGTTATTGAATCAGTTAAAGATCACATGAAGAGAATAACCAGTGATTAAGATCGTTTATACGGATACATACAATAAAAAAGCAAAGAAATTTCTCAAGAAACATCCTGATCTTGCTGTGCAGTACGAAAAAACGGTTGAATTGCTCGAAATAAATCCTCATCATCCTTCATTGAGACTGCATAAGCTTACGGGAAAGTTAAGCGATCTATATTCAGTATATGTAAACATAACTTACAGGATGTCTATAGAGTTTTTAATACAGGACGAAAAAATTATTCCGGTTGAAATCGGTACCCATGAAGAAGTTTACTGATTGAAATTCGTTCTACATCATAATTTGCCAATGACGAGGTTGTGTAACGATGAATGATCAGAACAAGGATCAAAAATATTTTGACAAGTCGGTTGGAGAAACATTAGAGGCCCTTGAGAGTGACTTTGAATCCGGACTCACAAAAAAGCTTTATCACAAGAGAAAACAGAAATACGGCCTTAACCGAATTCGAAAAGCAGGCAAACAAAGCAGGCTGAAAATTCTTATTGATCAGTTTAAAAGTATTGTTATCCTTGTTTTACTCGTCGCTGCTGTTGCAGCCTTTGTCTTTGATCATTTAGCTGAAGGAATTGCAGTTACGGCTGTTCTTTTGGTAAATACACTTATCGGTTTTTTTACCGAATTAAAGGCAAAGCGTTCTATGGAAGCTCTGCGGCATATTCAAAAGGATAAAATACGGGTACGCAGAAATGGTACTGAAGAGGAAACGGATACCGAAACGCTTGTACCAGGCGATATTATTATACTTGAAAGCGGTGATATTGTGCCTGCAGATGTCAGGGTCATTGAATCCAATAATCTGCAGATTAATGAATCAGCCCTTACAGGAGAGTCTGTACCTGTTCAAAAGCAAACAGAAAAAGTAAGTAAGAAAAGCGTTCTTGCCGAACAATCCTGCAAAGCTTTCAAAGGAACAGTTGTTACTGACGGATCCGGTCTCGGTGTTGTGACGGGGACAGGTATGAACACCGAACTTGGAAATATCTCCAATCTAGCAGAAAGTGCGGAAAAAAGTGCCACTCCGCTTCAAAAAAAGCTGGATGATCTCGGTAAGAAACTTGCCTGGATCACGATCGGCATTGCGATCGTAATTGCCATTGCCGGACTTGTTGTGGGGCAGGACCCAAAGATCATGATCAAGACTGCGATCGCTCTGGGAATTGCCGCAATACCCGAAGGATTGCCTATCGTAAGTACGATCGCACTTGCAAGGGGGATGTATCTGCT
>JAWOER010000200.1:0-3467 GCA_046482655.1 Candidatus Delongbacteria bacterium
ACCATCCTTAAAAGAATATTTACCCTTCCTGTAAACCGCACCTCCAATGGCAACATAATCCGTTAAAAGCTTTGGAACTTGGAAAACCTTCACTACATCGTGATTAAATAATTTTACGGGGACTACTTTAACCTTTCCGTCCGACAGATAAGTAAAATCGTGATCATAAATTTTTGTTGTAACAACCGGACCAGTCCTGTTTTCAAACGGCATTATTCTTTCAATACTAATCTGATCAATTGCAGCAGTTGGTAATAGGCCGCCGGAATATTTAATAAGATGCGACAGGTCCTCATTTCTCTTTAGCTCATATTTTAGAGGTTTCAGTACTTCTCCAGTCAGCTCTACCGTTCCTTTTCTTGGACCGACAAAAATATTATCTCCTTCTTTTAGAGTAACATCCTCCACTGTCTTTCCCGTCATCAGGTAGTCATAAACATCGAAATGAAGTAACTTCTTACTTCCCCTGATTAACACTATGTCTCTCAAAGTTCCTTTTGCAGTAACACCTTTTGCCTGTTTCAAAACATCCAGTATGGTAGAGTTATGACTCACTGTATATGAACCAGGAACTACGACCTCACCATTCACAGATACTGTGATCGATTTAAGTTTTCTGATAGATATATCGTAGAAAGTTGTTGGTTCACCATTTGGCGGATTGATAGTAGCATACTTTCTCGAAAGTATACGCTTTAACCTGTCATATAACTCTGAAACCTTGTAACCATTGACATTGACAATACCAAGCTCTCTGGTATAAATTGTCCCGTCATCATTCACCCTGAGAAATCGCTGAAATTCAGTATCACCCCACAATGTTAGAACAAGTTCGTCTCCAGGTCCGACAACATATTCATCGTTGGAGAGTAATGCTGATTCACTTGATTTTGTTGCTACTCTCAAAAATATATCATATCCATAAAAATCTTTTATGGACTGGTAGTATGCGTAATTGTCTTCAAATAAAAGACCGTCTAAACTTGCTCTGGCTGCTTTCAGCTTTCTTTCTTCCTCTTCTTTTTCCTCCTGATTTAACCTCTCCTGTTCTTCTTTTTCGCGGGCAAGTTCTTCTTCTGTTTTCTTTTCTGTAAGTTTACCGTCGATATCTTCTAAAACCTCCATCCTGCCGCTCTCTCTTATCTGCTCCAAAAGACCTTCATTACCCGGCTTCATAAGTTCTTCAATAAGGGCATCCTGATTGATCTCGGCAGGATCCTGTGAGTCCTGTTCGAGTTCGGCAGAAGGTTCTATTCTGTCAGTTCGAAACTCCTCTTGTATCTTTATCATTTCACTCTCTATAAAGTCACCTTCTTGAGCATATAGATAGAAAGTAAAAAACAATATAGCCTTAATGAGATATCCGGGTATCTTTAAAGATTTTATTCGCACTGCTCACTCCTAATTTTAATAATTTATTCTCAAACCGCCAAAATTATGATTTTTTCATAGTTTTGTCAAGCTTTATTTCCTTATTGTCCGACTGCACTCGGAGTCGGACATCGCTGTTATACAATATATTACCCTCCCGGTTCCATTAACATAGTGTCAAATTGGTCATTACAGGCAAATATTTTTAAACGCTTTGACAAATTCGACTAAACTGATTATATTGAGCAGGTGTTTTTACAGAAGCGGAGACCAGTAATTGAATGAAGACATCGGAAATATTTTGAAGCAAAAAAGAACCGATCTGGGTTTGGAAATTGCTGAAATATCAAAAAGGACCAGGATGAACTCCGAATTTATTCTGGCAATTGAAGAAAATGATAAAGAAAGAATACCCGAATCATACTACAAACTTTTTGTAAAAAAATATGCAGATCTTCTTGATGTTGAAATTCCCGAGACAGAAAAAGAAGAAGAGGAAAGCGACCATATTTACGAGATGCTGAGCCGGAAGGATGAAAACATAAAGATAAGGGATCGTTTTAGTTCTGTGATCAGAAAACTACTGCTTTTCGGATATGTTCACAGAAAGATATTTCTTAGTCTGATACTTATATTCATGGTTTTTTTATTCGTAAAACATATCTATTCAATATTGAACACAGGTCCAAAAACAGAAAAAAGCGAGTCCATGGTAAAAATAATAACTATTGACGGTGAAGCGGATGAAAGAATAAGTGTGGATATAAGGGATTCCATCATTATAGAAGAAGATAAGCCTGATTACTTCTCCCTTAAAATACTGGCTTCAGATTCCTGCTATATTTGTTATTTTTACGACACTTTAAAAGTTAAAGAAACGATCTTACTTCCCGGAAAACTTCTCGATGTGAAGGCAGAAAGGAATTTTGAAGCTAAGCTTGGTAAAAGTAATGCTGTGTATATTGAATATAACCAGAAAAGGGTCCTTGACGAGCTTAAACAGTTCAAAAATGCCAGCTCCTTTATAAAAGCAACCCACTTCGGAACTGAAAGGATCAGAAGGTCAGATAAGATAAACGAATACTTAAAAGAAACCTACGGACTGGAATGATAAAGAGAAAAAACACAAGAAATGTTCAGATAGGCTCTGTCAGTATCGGCGGAAAAAATCCTATTGCTGTGCAGTCAATGACGAACACTGTTACATCTGATATTGAATCAACAATAAGACAGATCAGACTGCTCGAAGATGCCGGATGCGACATCGTAAGATCCACCATCCCCGATATGAAGGCGACTGAGGCTGTAAAAGAGATCAAGAAACACATCAGAATACCTCTCATCGGGGACATTCACTTCGATCATAAACTTGCTATAGCCGCCGCAGAGAACGGAATTGACAAGATCAGAATAAATCCGGGAAATATCGGCGGGAAAGAAAGGACAAGAGAGGTGATCGCAGCCTGCAAAAAGGCGAATATACCGGCCAGGATCGGCGTCAATTCAGGCTCACTTGAAAAAGATATTCTGAAAAAATACGATAAAGTTTGCGCCGACGCGATGGTCGAAAGCATGGTGAAATATGTGGAATATTTCGAAGAGGAAAATTTTTCAGATATTGTGCTTTCCATGAAATCATCCGATGTGCCGGTCATGATAGAAGCGTACAGAAAGATCAGTGAGATTTACGACTATCCTCTTCATCTCGGTGTGACCGAGGCGGGAAATGTCTTTTCGGGAACGATCAAATCGGCAGTGGGGCTTGGAATTCTGCTCAATGAAGGTATCGGCGACACTGTCAGGGTGTCACTGACAGGTGATGTGACAAAAGAGATCAAGGCGGGAAGAATTATATTAAGGTCGCTCGGATACAGCATTAACGGTATCAATCTGATCTCGTGCCCGACCTGCGGACGGACCAGAGTCGATCTGGAAAAACTTGTTGACCGTCTGGAAGCAGAATTCGACAAAATCAAGATCAACAAATGCATCAATGTGGCCGTTATGGGATGCGCCGTCAACGGTCCGGGCGAGGCAAAAGAGGCTGATATCGGCATCGCGGGCGGTATCGGGGAATACCTGCTTTTCAAAAAAGG
>JAWOER010000071.1:0-2708 GCA_046482655.1 Candidatus Delongbacteria bacterium
ATATTAATATTGGGAAATACAACTGACATATATTCATCTAAGGTCATAAGAAGCAGCATGGGTGCATTATTCCATATGCCTTTCATAAAATCTGACAGATTTCAGGATTGTCAAAAATATACATCTGACTTTAATAAGATAGGTACTTTTCTGGATATCGAGAGTGATTTTGTCTCTGATGAGAAGGAGAAAAAGATGATATTTCTCGGTAATGAAGCCAACGGATTAAGAAACGATCTCAAGAACTTTATAGACTGCAACTATAGAATCAGATCGAAAAGCACATTCGATTCTCTAAATGTTTCTGTGGCTGCAGGGATCATACTGAATAATATTTTTAATTATATGGAGGATATCAGATGCTCATAGTTATGAAGATCGGTGCTTCAAGAAAACAGATACTTAATGTGGTTCAGGGTATTGAAGAGATCGGATATCAGGCCAAAATAAGCAAGGGCGCCCAAAGGTCAATAATACTTGTTCATGGAAATATCGGTTATATAGATGAGTCGTATTTCAAAAAATTTTCCGGTATAAGAAATATTGTTCATATTTCCAGAAGGCTCAAGCTGGTTTACAAAGAGAATATGGGGGGAATGGACAGTGTTATCGACATCGATAATAACATACATTTTAATGAGAATTCTTATCACATAATTGCCGGACCTTGTTCTGTGGAAAGCAAAGATATGTTGTTTGAGACTGCCGAATTTTTACATTCGCGTGGTATCAGACTTTTGAGGGGAGGTGCATTCAAGCCGAGGACTTCACCCTACAGTTTTCAGGGTCTGGGGGAAAAAGCCGTTTACTATTTGCATGATGCCGCAAATAAATATAATATGAAGATCGTTTCAGAGGCTGTTGACGAATATTCATTGAGTCTTCTTTCAGAGACTGCGGATATCATCCAGATAGGTGCGAGAAATATGCAGAACTATTCGTTATTAAAAAAATGCGGAAATATCAATAAGCCGATCCTGCTGAAAAGAGGATTCAACGCTTCGCTTGATGATCTATATGTTTCGCTGGAGTATGTATTATCCGAGGGGAATCCGAATATTATCGTATGCGAAAGAGGTATCAGAGTATTTGAGGGCACAAAACAGAGGTCAATAATCGACTTTCTCGGGATCAGTGATTTTAAGGAAGAATCACACCTGCCCATGATAGTAGATGTAAGCCACGCCACAAGAGACCGTAATAAGGTCATTCCTTTGGCGCGAGCGGCAATGGCCTATGGTTGCGACGGTCTTATGGTGGAGGTCCATCCCGATCCCGACAAAGCTCTTTCAGACGGTCCGCAGTCTCTTAATTTCAATGCTTTTGACTTAATGCTGACCGAACTGAAAAGATTATCAGAAATATTCGGTAAACCCCTAAAACTATTTAAAGACAAAAAATGAATATCAGGATAGGGTTCATACATAGAAAAAAAAGTATTTACATAAAATTTAACGGTGCCTATGATGTAATTTCCGGTGAGGGAAGAAAGACAGATTCCTTAGATTCTGGTGTAATTGAAAATGTCGAACTCATAAAAGGCTGTCACGCTGAATATGACTGGTACGAAAAATTAGATACGGTTTACGAAATTGACAAGCTTGAGTCGCACCGACAAAAATATTACCTTGATGATATATCTACAAGGGTTGTCAAGGCAGGAAAGAAATTAGGTAAAACGGATAATTTTGAGTACTGGATACTAAAGAGAACATTAGATATGGACGATAAAATATATCCTGCGGGTGATTATAAATTTAAGAAAGTGATAAAAAAGAAACCTTCGGGAATATTTCGTTTTATGAAAAAAGAGTACAAAAACAGTATCAGATTTATTCCGAGGGATAAAAAATGTACTTTTTCTGTTAAGGATGTTGATGTGGGTATCGGTTTTCATTGGGACCACAAAGAAGATCTCAGTTATTCCGGACAGCTGGAAATTATTATTGACAACACGGGCAGTCTTACAGGGATCAACACGCTTGATATTGAAGATTATCTGTCAAGTGTAAATTCTTCAGAGATGCGAAATGATAATAATATTGAGATGCTGAAAGCACAAACAGTAGCTGCAAGAAGTACAGTTCTGGCCACAATGGGAAAGCATCACTTTAATGAGGGTTTTGACCTTTGTTCAGATGACCACTGTCAGTGTTATCAGGGTACAGGCAAAATTTCGGAACTCTCTGCTATGGTTACAAAAGCTACCGAAGGACAGATCCTGACCTTCGGATCAACTGTTGTGGATGCCAGATATTCAAAGATATGCGGCGGTATTACAGAAAGATATTCTTCCTGCTGGGAAGATATCGATTTTCCCTACCTTGGATCGTTTTTTGACAAAGACAGGGGAAACGAGATCACTGAGATTTTTGATGAGGTCTTTATTGAAAAATATATAAAAAACATAGAATTTGAATGTTTCTGCAATACGAATAAGCATCAACTGCCTTCATCACTTGAATTCTGCGAGGACCTTTTCAGATGGGATCGACAGATAAGCGTTTCGGAAATACAGAACAATTTAATGGACAAGTTCGGTGTAAACATCGGTCTTATAACGAATGTCATTGTCTTAAAGAGAGGTTATTCGGGCAGATGTGTAGAGCTTGAGTTAACAGGAACCGAAGACGATATTGTTATATCGAAAGAATTAAATATAAGAAGATTGCTTTCAGATTCTCATCTGCCCAGTTCGGCCTTTATTT
>JAWOER010000188.1:0-4045 GCA_046482655.1 Candidatus Delongbacteria bacterium
GAAGACCACTGGAAAAAATACCTGAACCTGGAGTAAATTGATTCTTTTGAACAGCTTCCGAGAAGTTCAAGCCACATCGGTTCGTCTTCCGGTCTTATCGGCCTTAATACGACAGGTTCCCCGTCAATTTCCACCGGCCCGGCAACAAATTCTTCGGGATATGGTTTTAGTGCCAGATGTGAATATTTGACCTTGTCCTGAATGCCTTCTGTAAGATCGATCACCACTCTGGCATCCAGAGCAGTAACACCTTCAGCGCCAACTAATAAAGGATTAATATCCAGTTCTTTTATTTCGGGGTAGTCAGCGGCAAGGTAGGAGATCCTGATCATCGTTTCTATCAATTTATCAATATCTGCTTTCTTTCTTCCCCTGTAGCCTTTAAGAACAGGATATATCTTAAGATCCTCAAGCATCATTCTGGCCAGCCTTTCATTTAAAGGAGGAAATCCTATTGATCTGTCACCGAACAGTTCAGCTGTTATGCCCCCGGCCCCAACAAGGATCACAGTACCGAAAACGCTGTCTTTTTTTATGCCAAGTATCAATTCTGTAGAATCTTTCATTTTTATCATTTTTTGAACTGTAACACCTTTAATTTCGGCATCAGGTCTGGCTTTTTTTGCGTCCCTGATGATTTTTTCATAAGATTCTAAAGCTTCCTTTCCGTCGTTTATATTTATATCGACACCGCCGACATCCGTTTTATGACTGATATCAGGCGAGTCAATCTTCATTACGACAGGATAACCGGTTTCTTCAGATAATACTGCAGCTTCATTTTTAGTCTCTGCCGGCCGGGGCATCGATACTTTAATACCATATGCATTAAGTAATTTTTTTGAGTTTTCTTCCGAAAGTATTTCAGCATGATCTTTTGTAACGGACCTGAACTGATCGCGAATTTTTTTTCTGTTGAAAGAAAACTCAACGGGAATATCTTTCGGTGTCTCATACAAAGTTTCTAAATTCCTGGCATAATCGACCAGGACCATAAAGGCTCTCACGGCCTGTTCGGGAGTTTTGTAGGTCGCCACTCCGTTTTCATTAAGAAAATTTACACCTTCGTTCATGCTTGCCCCGCCCAGCCATGAGGCGAGTATCGGTTTTTTTGTATTATTTTGAATTTCTGCAACAGCTTTCGCAGCATTTGTCGGATTTGTCATAGCCTGGGGCGTGAGTATCACGAGGGCAGCATCTACATTCTTGTCCTGTACCACCGCCCTGACAGCTTTTGCCAGTCTTTTGGACCTTGCATCGCCTAGAACATCCACCGGATTTCCGTGAGACCACTGTTCGGGAAGATTCATATTGAGGTATTCTATAGTTTCTTCAGAAAGTTTAGCCAGTTCTCCTTTTGAAGCAATAAGCGCATCTGTTGCCATTACTCCGGGCCCGCCGGCGTTGGTAATGACCCCAAGCCTTGCACCTTTTGGGATCTTGTTCCTGGCTATCAGCTCTGCACAGTCAAATATTTCGCCGATATCATAAACTCTGGCAAGACCTGTCCTTTTGAAAGCGGCTTCATAAACATCATCCTCCGCGGCCATTGCTCCCGTGTGAGAAGCAGCTACTGCAGCAGATTCAGGAAAACGGCCTGCTTTATAAACGATAATAGGTTTAGTTCTTGCAAAAGCTCTTGATGCTGTAATAAATTTTCTGGCATTAGTAATGGATTCAATATACAAAATAATAGAATGAGTGTCTTCGTCTTCTCCAAAATAATCTATGAGATGACCGTAATCAACATCAATAGTGTTTCCGATAGACACAAAGGAGGAAAAACCTATTTTTTCTTCCTTTGCCCAGTCCAGTACGGAAGTGCACAATGCTCCGGATTGTGAAATAAATGCAATATGGCCCTTTTTGGGAGTATCGGGAGCAAAGCTGGCATTAAGCTTGAAGCCGGGTACAATTATTCCCAGACAATTTGGTCCGAGTATCCTCATATCCCTGTATTTCGATCGGGTCAGTCTTATGTCATCTTCGAGTTTTCTTCCCTCCTCTCCGGTCTCTCCAAATCCTGAAGACATTATTATGACACCGTTTATTTTTTGTTCTCCGCATTTTTCCACCCATTCCCGAACTTCCCCGGGAGGAGTCGCAATAACAGCAAGATCGGGCTTTTTGGGAAGTGCGGACAGATCTGAAAAACAGGTCATTGCCATTACTGCTTCGTAATTCGGGTTAACAGGATATACAACTCCCTTAAATCCGCCTTTCACGATATTCGAAAGAACCTTGCCGCTAACACTGTTCGGGTTGGATGAAACCCCTATTAAGGCTATCCTTTTCGGTTTGAAAATACAATCTAAATTATGTGTGTTCACTGTAAAAACTCCTTAAATTCTTAAAACTGCTTCATTTGTGTCAACGCTTGCGATAAACCGGAATTTAAGAATTATGAACCTTAAAGTCAAAAAGAGAAATTATCATGTTTAGATCAGAGCTATTTCAACATTAACATCTTTTTCGTCTGCACATTTCCATTCACATCGAGCTTGTACAGATACATTCCCGAGTTGAGTTCGGAAGCATCGAAGTTGACTGAATGGTGACCCTTCTCCCTCTTTCCGTCAAGCAGAGTCCGGACAAGCTGACCGTTCGTGTTATAAACGGAGAGCTTGACTTTTGCATTGTCAGCAAGACTGAACCTGATCTCGGTGGCAGGATTGAAGGGGTTCGGATAGTTCTGGTAGAGCTCGAAATCTGATGTAAGGAATACATCTTCAGGTTCAATGCCCCCGTAAGCATAACCGGCGTACCAGACATGAAGATACTGCTCGCGGTCGAGATAAGTATCGGCCGTTCCTGCGTAATCAGTATACTGACATGCTGCATAAGACCCGTAGCTCTCAACTTTGTAGGTTCCCCCGTGAGTCGCCAGCGTCCATCCGTCCTCGTGAAGTGATGGTGTTTCTGTTACATTAGCCGCGTACACCAGCGTATTGGACGGAGTAGCTTTTTTATTTTCGGGTATCGTCTGATATGCGCTGATCCATGAATTCCCGCCGTCCTGAGAATGCATTAAAAAACCGTCGTTTATGTAATTGAATTTTGTCTGTGTGTCAGAGGGGTCAAAATAAGTTGCTCCCGACCAGGGTTTATCCATCCATCCCGCCAGTAAATATGTATCGTCCAGATTTTCCCAGTAAGACAGACTCATATTTCTGAATTCTCCCTGACTGAATTCCATTCCTCCGTCCTCAGTGAGCCAGCCTTTGTCATTATCAACTGGATTTGCTATAAAAACAGCCGGCAGCCAGTTTACACCCGTATCCGTGATCTCGCCTCGTATATCGTAATAACCGGCTCTAAAACCGCTGTCCGTCCATGGGAAGATACAGTCGCGATATTCACTTGAAGCAGGAAATACCATACACAAAACATGAACAACATTATTTGAAGTTACAACAACTGAAACATCGTTCATTATATACGGAATATCTATCGTAATATCTGCAGAATCTGTAAAAACAGTGTTCGTATTCAGGTTAAAGCCTATCGAATCTCTTATAGTCAGAGTTTCGCCTACCCAGTCAAAAAGGTTTCCGATCGGGATATGCTCAAGTCCCATAGATCCCTTTGACCAGTTTGGTTTCCATGATCCCGAAAGGCTGTCTGCACCCCAATTATCAGTATAGGTGTATGACAGATTATGATAGCCTGTCCAGCTCTGTTTTGTGACAGCAACACCGATCCCTTTTCCCGTGCCGTTACCGTATCTGTCTTTTGCGTATGCGAACTGGATACCCGTCATCATGTCGTAATCGGCTTCTTTAGAATCAATATAGCAGTCAAGATCGAATCTTAGATCTCTGTAGTCAGACCAGATCCAGCTTTCCGGATCCCATGGAGAATATGACTTGCCGACCACGCATGAAACGGGACTCGACATAAAACTTAGACCTTCTTTGAATGCGACCGTCCAGTAGTAATACTCTGAATCGGGATCGTAAACAACATCTCCTGTTCCCTGCCATGCGTTCGGAACAGCATAGGATGAATCATTTGATTCTATCCTTCCGGGAACTGACCAAAATGT
>JAWOER010000258.1:0-2909 GCA_046482655.1 Candidatus Delongbacteria bacterium
TCAAAAGATCTGTAAAAACCCCCGTAAATCTTCACACTCACGACACTCCGGGCTATGGATTAGCTTCGATATTTACGGCAATAATCAACGGTGCCGATATAGTTGATACCGTACTTTATCCTTTTGCAGGAGGTCCTGCCGCACCGTCATTCGAACTTGTCCAGATCTTCTGCGACAAGCTCGGTGTGGAAACCGGTGTGGACCTCAAGCAGATCTCGGCAATTAACAAAGAGCTGTTCGAGATCAGAAATGAACTTTCAGAATATGACACCACAAAACTGATACCGATCCCGTTCGATATTGCCGATTATAAGCTTGATCCTGAGATTGATGAGCTGTACGACAAAGCAGTAAGTGCTGCAAAGAACGAAAAGATCGACGAACTTTTAGAACATACTCAGGCGATCACACAATATTTTAATTTTCCTGAACCGAACGAAAAAGTCAAGACCGCGGAGATACCCGGCGGAATGTACACAAATATGGTAGCGCAGCTTCGGCAGCTCAAACTGGAGCATCTGATGGACAGGACCCTTAATCTGGTGCCAAAATGCAGACTCGATGCAGGTTGTCCACCCCTAGTAACGCCCACAAGTCAGATCGTGGGTACGCAGGCTGTAAATCTGGCTCTTGACGAGCAGAACGGGAAGCCGGAATATACTACGGTAACCAAGCAGTTTTTCAACCTGGTTCAGGGACAGTACGGCGAAACTCCTTTCCCGGTCGATCCCGAATTCAGAAATAAGATTTGCGGATCTCCCCAGGAAATACCTTACGATACAAGCGCATATAAAGAGCAGCCTAATCCTGTTCTCAAAGAATACGGCCACAAGAAGCTCGCAGTGAATAAAAAAGAAAAACTTCTGCTCGAACTCTTTCCGAATGTGGCGGATAAGTTTTTAAAAAAGAAAAGGGCAGAAGAATGGGAGGCCGAGAATCCCTATGTTCCGCCCAGGAATATTAAACCTAAAACACTTACAAAAGAAGATATTGACAATTTATATGAGCCGGGCTGGTACTAAAGAGATTTTATTTATGATCTAAATTGTTCATATTACTAATGATGCCGGTCATTCTTTTAACAGCTTTACCTCTGTGGCTAATCAGATCTTTAGATTTTAAAGGCATTTCTGCCAGTGTCCGGTCGAAGCCTTCGGGAACAAAGATCGGATCGTAACCGAACCCTTTTTCACCTTTCGGCTCGTTTGTTATCCGTCCCCTTAATTCGCCTACTGAAACCTCATGAATATTGTTTCCGTATAATGTTATTACACAACGAAAAACAGCCTTTCTTTTTTCAAAAGGTACGCCTTCGAGCCGTTTGAGCATTTTTCTGTTATTTTCTTCGTATGTAGAATTCTCCCCTGCCCATCTTGCAGAATACACTCCGGGTTCACCATCAAGTATTTCGACTTCCAGTCCCGTATCGTCAGCCATTGTTGTAATACCTGAATACTCAAAGATCTCTTTTGCTTTTTTCAGTGAATTGTCTTCAAGCGTTTCTCCGTCCTCAATAACTTCGGGCATCTCAGTAATATCGTTCAGAGTCAAGATATCGTGACCGGTGTTCTCCAATGCTTTCTTTATTTCAGTTATCTTATTTTTATTGTGCGTTGCTAAAAGTATTACCATATCTGTCTCTCATAACTTTCTTAAATTTCTTTCTTTTAATGAATATAAGAATAAAACATACCAACATCTATTAAAATCTTATTTTATTGCTTGAACAATGTAAGTTAATTACTTAGATTTACGGCGAAAATGATAAATTGGGGCAGCTATGGATATTTCTGAATATATTAAACCTGAACTTATCGAGATCAGATCCGGACATCCCACGAAGGATGAGGTTTTAACTGACATTTCCGAACTGGCCGTCAAGAATATCGGAAAAGATAAAGTCTCTATACGAAAAGTTTACAGAAAACTCAAAGACAGGGAAGACCTTGGTACTACAGGTTTCGGGAACAATATTGCTATTCCGCACTGTGCACTATCAGAAATCGATGACTTTGTTATAGGCTTCCTTCTTTATCCGGACGGAGCGGAATTCGAATCGATGGACGAAAAACCCGTAAAATTTTTCGCTTTTATTCTGGCACCCGAAAAAAAGCGGAACCTTCACATAAGATTTCTTTCAGAAATATCCGGTGTGTTAAAACATCCCGAAGCGGTTGATCTATTGTTTTCACAGCCGAACTCTGTTTCTGTCAGAGAGAATTTTTTAAAATACGCCCTGCCGTTTTCTGAGGACAGAAAGCATAAGGAAGAGTATATGCAGCTAAGGATATTTTGCCAGAATGAAAAGAAATTTTATGAGATATTAAAATTGCTCAATAGTATTAAGGAGAGAGATGTTTCTGTTATTGAAGGTTCGGATCCGAAAGATTACACGAGCACAAAAGCCTTTTTCGGTAAAATATTCAGCGAAAAAAAAACAAAGTTCCATAAGATCATTTTTGCTGTTCTTCCCTCAGAATATGCCAACGATGTTGTCAGAAAGATAAATAACATTATCGGCACGCTGCCGGGAAGAAAGGGTGTGATGCTCATACTACAGAAGATCGAATACATTAATGGCTACCTTAAGAACTAAAAAATGAAAAAAGTTGATGATCATACGGCCGGTAAAGTATCTTGTGGAAAAACCACTAATATATTTGCAGGAATCGACGGGGGAGGAACCAAGACCGATATTAGTGTAACAGATGAAGAAGGAAAGATCATTTTTACAAAAACTTATGGCCCTTCAAGCCTGACGAACGGCAAAGAGTTTGAAAAAAACCTAGAAAAGATATTAGAAGAATTATTTGTAAGGATCAAAGATGTTTACAACTCTGAAGTAACGGTAAATCTTTATGGCGGATTTGCCGGGTTTTCATCATCTGACGCAAGAATTCCCTTCAATA
>JAWOER010000277.1:0-3573 GCA_046482655.1 Candidatus Delongbacteria bacterium
ATCAGGGCGGCGGATGTTATAAAAGGAATTTCTCTCATGGCAGATTTATCTCTGTGATCTTATCGTTGATCCGGGCGACGGGGATCGAATTATCCGAGCGGTGATCTGCAGCTTTACTCACCACTGTAATTATGTTCTTTTCCCTGAACATCTCTTTTAGTTCCCGAAAAAATTTGACGGCATAAACTATCGTGGGACCATAAGAACTGATTTTTGGTCTAAGAGCATTTCTGGTGTCAGTAATTTTTTTTTGGATACATTTAATTTCTGGCAGCAGAGAGTAAAGTTCGGTATAATTGCCTGTATCGTGGTCTGCGACAAACGACTGCAGCTGGCCAAATCTGTTAAAATATACGAACTCAGTTCTGTAGTCCGAAGATTCGAGATATTTTAGCGTGCTGAAAAGAGATGAGAGAATATCCTCGAACAAAAGAAAATCGTCATCGTTACTGTCGTTCTTAACATTGATCAGTAATATACAAAATTCTCTTATCTTTTCTACTCCTTTTTCAATTACGGCAGGCTTACCCGTTTTTGCCCATGTTTTCCAGTGGATATTTTTGTAGGGGTCTCCGGGGACATAATCCCTAATACCCACAAAATCTCCAGCTTTATGTTTTAAGGATAAACTGTTGCGGCCTCTTTTCATTCTCTCATTTAAGATCTTGATGCTGTTCTTTAAACGAGTATCAAATTTCACTTCTTTGGGCATTATTATTATTTTATCTTTCTGTTCGATGAATTTTTTTGTGTAGAATAATCCGAGAACATCTTTTTGAAGAATATTGAAGCCTTTAAAATTCACTTTACCTCTCTGTACGGGCAAAAAGATGTAGTTTATTGTAATATGAGAATCTTTTTTTATTTTTTTTATATTAAAAGCTTCGAATTCGACTTTATATTTTTTCAATATATGCCATAACCATCTAAAATAATATACATTTCTGTCCCAAAAATTTCGTTTTTCTTCTCCCGGTTCTTTAATATTCAAAAATTCATTTTTGTCAGGGATAAATTTTTCTGTCTCGGGAAGGATATCTATATCATGGATGTCAGAATCAGATAAATTATATATTCTTATGCTGATTTCAGATCTTTTTCCGGCTTCGTATTTTTTGTCAAAAAAAGCTTTGATTTCAATATGGGACACCTTTTTTGTTCTCATTAAATATGATACAACAATTAAAGAAAGGGACAAAGTGAATATTCTGTATAAGCCGGAACTAAAAATATTTAAACCCGTAAGAGCGGAAATAATACATACAATAACTACAATAACGCCAAGTGGGGTGAGTTTTTGGCGCAGCAGTGAGTTCCTTTTGTACAATCTGGAATATGTTCTGTAAAAAAATATATCTGACATTCTACCTCGGAACAGGGGTTTCTTTTAGAATATTATCTATGATGTTTTCCTGTTTTAAACTTGTGTCTTCTACAAACTGGTCGAGGATTATTCTGTGGTTTAAAACAGAAGGCGCCAGTTTTTCTATATATTCCGGTATCACATAGTCTGAGCCTTCAGAAAGCGCCATTATTTTTGAAAGTTTCATTATTGCAATTGATGCTCTGGGGCTGGCACCGATCAGGACGCCTTTATACTCCCTTGTACGCCTTACGATCTCTACTATATAATCTTTTATATCTTCATCTATCCGGACAGAAACTGTATCAATTCGCACTTTATCTATTTCTTCTTTTGTCACGCAGGGTTTTAAGAACTCTAAGGGTTTAGAAGGATTTACTATTTCAAGAATTGATTTTTCTTCATCTTTTGATACATATCCCAGAGAAAATCTCATTGCAAATCTGTCTATCTGAGATTCAGGCAGAGGATAAGTTCCCTGAAGTTCGGCCGGATTTAGTGTGGCGATCACAAAAAAATCATCGTCGAGAGTATAAATGTCTCCGTCAATAGTGACCTGTTTTTCTTCCATTGCCTCAAGCAATGCAGACTGTGTTCTGGATGTGGTTCTGTTTATTTCGTCTGCCAGCAGAATATTAGTGAACACTGGGCCTTTCTGAAGTTGGAATTTTCTTTCGGCAGAATTAAAAATATTTACTCCGGTTATGTCTGTGGGAAGCAGATCCGGTGTGAACTGTATTCTTTTGAAATCTGATCGGACGGACATTGCAAGTGCTTTTGCCAGGGTCGTTTTGCCTGTTCCGGGAAAATCCTGCAGCAGAATGTGACCGTTCGTTAAATATCCGAACAATATAAGGTCGATATTGAATTCGTTTCCTCTAAAGACCGATCGGATATTGTCTTTGATCCTGTTGTATATTTTCAGGCTGTTTTCAAACATTTTTACTCTCCGGTTTAGTTTACAATGTAGATATAAAACAAAAAACCGCTTAAATCAACAATAAATATCATAAATATACTGATAAATATACTTCGGGATAAAAAAAACGGGCAGGCATGACCGCCTGCCCGCACCATATTTACTTCGTCAGAACCATTTTCTTCGTCATGGTCTTACCGTCAACTTCAAGCGTGTAGAAGTAAATACCCGAATTCAGTTTCGATCCGTCAAAATCAACTGCATTATGCCCCGCATTCATTGTTCCCCTTGCCAACTGTGAAACAACCTGTGCGCTTATGTTGTAAACACTCAACTTTACATCAGCAGTCTTTGCAAGTGCGAACTTGATCTGAGTCATCGAGTTGAAGGGATTCGGATAGTTCTGGTAGAGTTTGCAGTCTTCTACAGTTAAATCATCATTCACTAAAAACAATATACGGACTCTCTGAGGGCTTTGTCAATAATAAAAAAAGATCTGAAAATATGATTTTTCGACAAGTTGTGCTAATATTTTAACTTGATAAAATCGAACTAAATGTATAAATTATGTATCTTATAAAAAGGGAGAGCCACAATGAAATTTTTTGCATGCATCCTTATATTGACCGGCTTACTGTTCGCTTCCGAAAAAGAAGATCTTGAATCGGAGATCGAAAATTTAACCGGTAAGCGCAGAATTGAAAAAGTTATAGAACTGGCAGAGATGATATATGACGAAGATATTTCTGCTGCAAAAGAATACATAGAAATCGCTGTTGAATTTTCTGAAAATTCAAACGAACCGGTACTTCTTATGAAAGCAAGATCGGTCTATGGGGATATATTTTTTTATGAGGGCAGTTATCGAAAAGCGGGCGAGGAGTACAAAAATTCTTTAAAGCTTGCAGAAGAACTGGACGATATTGAATATTTATTTGATAACTGCAAGCAGCTCGGAGCGGTATTCTACTATCTGTCGGATTATAAAACAGCATCAATATTTTATCACAAGGCTCTCGATATAGCAGAAGTTATGGGGGATGAAGTAAAAAAAGCCCATATATTCAATGATCTCGGGAGTATTAGAGATGAAATGAATGATTATGAAAAAGCCTTGGAGCTATATGACAAAGCTCTGGATGTATATGTAAAAATCAATGACGAACTGAACATTGCAAAAGTGTATAATAATATCGCAACCACACTTAATAACAAAAAAGAACCAAAAGAAGCCGTGGAGTATTTTTTAAAAGCTTTAGAAATTTATCAGAGGCACGGTAAAGAAAATTAT
>JAWOER010000069.1:0-4025 GCA_046482655.1 Candidatus Delongbacteria bacterium
TTAAAATTTTACTGGCCTGCCCGCCATTGTCTATGATCTTGTATTTAGGCTTAAAATCATTTTCTATATCAACTCCAAGCTCTTTTTGAGGAAGGTCTATAATATGTCCGTTACTTGCTATAATGGTATATGAAACACCTAAATATTTACTTATCGCCTTTACTTTCCCGGGTGATTCCAGTATTACTAAATTTTTGCTCATTGATATTACCTTTTGGTCCTTAAGATTTTTTCTTTATTGCTTTCCGTGACAATTCTTGTATTTTTTTCCACTGCCGCACGGGCACGGATCGTTCCTTTTTACTTTTTCCACTGTGTTTTTGATCGGTCTTAATTTTTTGTTTTCACTGTTTGCTGTCTTTAAATTTTTCAGCCTCTGCTGTTCCTTTCTTTTTTGTTCTTCCTCTTTACTTATCTCCACATCTATCTTTGCCTTGAAAATAAATTCAAGAGTCTGCTGATTTATTTTGAACAACATCTCCTTAAAAGCTTCAAAAGATCTTCTTTTGTACTCTATCAGGGGATCTTTTTGTGCATGAGCCATAAGCGAGATACCGCTTCTGAGGTCATCGTCTTCTCTTAAATGCTCCTGCCAGTTTATATCTATCAGTTTTACGATCGCGATCTTAGAAAGGATATCCATCAGTCTGTCACCGACAACCTTTCTTTTGGCCGACAATCTTTCCGAGGAAAGATCGAACAGGTGATCGTACAGGTCCTCCGGCGTATTGAACCCGACCTTATTTCGGTCGATCTGTATGAGCATCGTTTTCATTACGCTCTTGTCTATGTAGTCCCAGTCCCAGTTATCGCTGGATCTCGCATTACCGCAGGAAGTCAGCACTATCTCACTTAAATAATCCTCCAGAATATTGTCTACCTCTTTGATCATCCCTTCTTCAGGTTCGATGCCGTATTCTCTTGCAAAATCGACAGGCACGCCTTCGCTTATTGCTCCCTTTATTAAAGCTGCTCTTCTCCTGCTGTAAATAACATCTCTTTTTTTGTTCATAACATCGTCATACTGAATTATATGCTTACGCATGGAAAAATTATGCATTTCAACACGCTTCTGGGCACGCTCTATAGATTTTGTTATCCATGGATGTGCAATAGGCTCTCCCTCGTCCCTGCCGAACTTATCCATAATATTGGATATTCTCTCGGAACCGAAGAGTCTCATCAACTTATCTTCCAGTGAAACATAAAATCTGGATGATCCGGGATCGCCCTGCCTGCCCGCTCTTCCCCGGAGCTGTCTGTCGATCCTTCTGGAATCGTGCCTTTCACAACCGATTATTGCAAGACCCCCCTTTTCTTTGACCCCGACTCCGAGTTTAATATCTGTTCCTCTTCCTGCCATATTCGTCGCTATTGTGATCGTGCCTGATTCACCGGCATCCTTGATTATTTGAGCTTCCCGTGCATGGTTTTTTGCATTCAAAAGATTATGAGGTATCTTTCTCATATCCAGTAGCTTATGCATTACCTGGCTGACATCCACATCGGGAGTTCCCATGAGCACGGGCCTACCCTGAGACCTTAATCTAATAACATCGCTGATGACGGCAGAATACTTTTCCTGTTTTGTCATATAGACAAGATCCTGCTGATCGTCTCTGATGACGGGAACATTGGTGGGGATGACAGAAACCTGAAGATTATATATCTCAAAAAATTCATTTTCCTCTGTGATCGCCGTCCCCGTCATACCGCTGAGTTTTTTATACATCCTGAAATAGTTCTGGTATGTTATAGCTGCAACGGTCTGTGTATCCTCTCCGACCTTGACACCCTCTTTGGCCTCGATAGCCTGATGCATGCCGTTGCTGAACCTGCTGTCATACTTCAACCTTCCTGTGGACTGATCTACAATTATCACCCTTCCGTCCTGAACAACATACTCAACATCCTTCTCAAAAAGCGAATAAGCTCTCAGAAGCTGATTTATGGTGTGTATCTTGTCGCTTTTTTCCGAATATGCCGAATGCAGGCTTTCGATTGTGTCTTCTTTTTCTTCGTCACTGATACCGAGCTCTTCGATCTTTTGTATCTCGGTTGCCAGATCGGGAATAATATACATATCTTTATCTTCGTCGCCTTTGGTAAGCAGCTCGTGCCCCTTTCTGAAGATATCGACAGTATTCGATTTTTCTTCTATCGTAAAATAAAGGTCCTCTGTCACCTCTTCAAACTTTTTATCTCTCAGGTATTCATTCTCAAGTTTGGTGACATTCGTTTTGATCCCCTGCGTATTGAGAAGTTTTCTGAGTTTACGGTTTTTAGGTGACCCTTTAAGGGACTTGAGTATCAGAAAAAGTGCCTCTCTGTCTTCGGGATCCTTTTCTATCCTTTTTTCTGCCTCTGTAAGCCATTCATTTATAGTTCTGGTCTGATGTTTTACAAGTTCAAAGACCCTGGGTTTTAAAAGATCGAAACGCTGATTATCCGCCTTTGGAACGGGACCTGATATTATCAGCGGAACCCTGGCTTCGTCAATAAGAATTGAATCGACCTCATCGATCAGGCAAAAATTAAATCCCCTCTGAACCATATCACGGACATCAACGACCATATTATCGCGCAAATAATCAAATCCGAATTCGTGGTTCACGCCATAAACAACATCTTTTCTGTACTCTTCCCTCCGCTTTTTCTGATCCCTGAGTTCGGATGTTATCACTCCGACACTCAATCCCAAAAATTCCAAGACATAACCCATCCAGTCATGGTCTCTTTTTGCAAGATAATCGTTGACAGTTACTATATGCACACCTTTACCCGAAAGAGCATTCAGGTATGCGGGGAATAGCGCTACAAGTGTCTTTCCTTCACCCGTTGCCATTTCTGCTATTTTACCCTCCGAGAGAACGATCGCGCCCATCAGCTGTACATCGTAGGGTATCATATTCCATTCCTGCATCCTCCCGTCTATCATCCAGGACTTTCCGACCATTCTGCGGCATGCCTCTTTAACAAGTCCGAAAGCTTCGGGGATAATACTTTCCTCCGATTCTCCTTTGATAATTCTATCGCGAAATTCATCTGTCTTTTTTCTGACATCATCATCGGAGATATTTTCAAACTCGGAATACCATTTGTTAATTTCATCGACCAGAGGTTTTAGTCTTTTTACCTCCCTTTCCTGTTTGGTACCGAATATTTTATTTAGAAGTGCTGACAACATTAAATTACCTGTCTCTCTTTTATTATCTGCCTACCATGAGCCTTTCTCCGAGAAACTCGTTAAGACCGGCTTTTACTATCTTTTTATACGCTGTTTTTATATCATATTCCTTTCTTTTGAGCTCATATTCATTTGATTCTGTTTCCCAGACAACATAGCATGCCTTGGGATTACCGTCCCTGGGCTGTCCGACCGAGCCGACATTGAGGATGAGTCTCTGATCTATCGACCTGAACATTTCCGGCCTGTGGGAATGACCTATAAAACAGGCTTTTTCTGTAAAATAATTAAAATGTTTTTCCGCACTGTGCTGGGTCAGAATATAATTCCAGTCTTCGGGGATAAGAGGAGTCGAATGTACGAACAGAAGGTCATGATCGCTGATCTTGAGAGGAAGGTTCAAGAGATATTCATAGTTCTCGTCTTTTATAGTCCTCCTCGTCCATTCTGTTGACTCTCTTGCATAAGAATTAAAGAGCATCATATCCGTTTGATTTATAACTGCGCTGTCATGATTTCCGATGACTACTTTGTCGGTCACGGATTTTACAATATCGATACACTCATTCGGGCTGGGACCGTAACCGACGATATCTCCGAGACAATATATTTTATCTATTTTGTCTTTTTCGATCTCCCGGATCACCGCCTCGAGTGCTTCCTGATTGGAATGTATGTCTGAAATCACAGCAATTCTCATATACTTTTCCCGTTTGAATTAGAGGGATTTTCGTTACCTGACTCTGTATTTTCTCTGAGTATATTTTTTAGTTTGTTAAGTATGCCGTTTATAAAAACATTACTCTTTTCCGTGCTGTACTTTTTACCGAGTTCAATA
>JAWOER010000078.1:0-5779 GCA_046482655.1 Candidatus Delongbacteria bacterium
GGCAGAAAGTATAAGGTTATGATAGAAGCAAAAGAAAGAACTCTAAAGCCGACCATCTATATTGTTGACAAGAACGGTAACGAAATAGCAAAATACCTTCCGCCCTCAGGCGGTTCGCTGCAGGTGGAGGACGGTGCCAAAGTAAAAGCCGGTCAGCCGCTGATAAAGATGCAGAGAAGTCAGGGGGGGACCAAAGATATTACGGGAGGTCTTCCGAGGGTAAGCGAATTGTTTGAAGCCAGAAACCCAAAAGATCCGGCAATACTTTCAGAGATCGACGGTATTGTTAAATATGGCGATTTTAAAGGAACGGCCCAGATAATTATGGTGGAAGATCTGAACGGAAGCGAGGTCAGAAGCTATAATGTTCCGAGAGGTAAGCATATTCTGGTGCATGACGGCGATATAATTTATGCCGGTGAGAAACTGACAGAGGGTTCGATAAAACCCGAAGATATACTCCAGATACTGGGAACGACGAAAGTTCAGCATTTTCTTGTAGATAAAATACAGGAAGTTTACCGGGGGTCCGGTGTGAATCCCAATGACAAACATATTGAGGTTATAGTTAAGCAGATGCTCCAAAAGGTCCAAATAGTAGATCCGGGAGACACAAATTTCCTTGAAGGCGATAAAGTTAGCAAGTTCGTACTTTCAAAGAACAACAATGATATATTCGACAAGGTGATCGTAACAGACCCGGGAGATTCCAAGTTCGAAGAAGGGGAAATGCTTATTACTTACGAAGCGGAGAACAGAAATAAAAAACTTGCGGAGGAAGACAAAAAGCAAATATCATTCAGAAGAGCCCATCCCGCCACATACAAGCCTCTGCTTTTAGGAATTACAGAAGCTTCGCTTCAGGTGGACTCCTTTATTTCTGCAGCTTCTTTTCAGGAGACGACAAAAGTTCTGACAGATGCCGCGATTAAATCATCAACAGATTACCTTGAGGGACTAAAGGAAAATGTGATTATGGGTAATCTGCTTCCCTGTGGAACCGGTCTTGCAAAGTATAATTATCTGAAAGTCAGAAATAAATATGAGGCTGATGATGAGGGCGAGATAAGCGAAAATGCCTCCAACAGGGACTGATCAGCCTTGTTTCCGCTGTTAAATTGCTTGACAAGGAATTGAAATAATATTATATTTGACCCCGTACCGATAACGATGCCTTCTTAGCTCAGTCGGTAGAGCAAAGGACTGAAAATCCTTGTGTCCGTGGTTCAATTCCGCGAGGAGGCACCTAAAAGAAAAGGCTTTGAAATTTCAAAGCCTTTTTTTTGTATTATTTTTCGATCCTCACAAATAGTCTGCCAGATCAGCAAGTGCCATTCTTTCGGGCAATTCACCGTCGTATGACTTTAAAAACTTCTCGTTAAGTCTTACCAATTCAATATTGATCTCATCCATATCAAGAGTGTTATCCGAATTAAATTCGGGAATTTCTTTTGTAAAATTAAGTTCACAATAAGAAATATTTTTGGATAAGGGGTCAACATCCTTTCCGTATGCCAAAGGCAGACCGTGAGTTCTGCATATAAGAGGTCTCAGCTCATATATCTGACACCGGGAATCTTTTAGAAATGAACATTTCTCATTTGTCATATCCGGTTTAATGTTTTCGTTCTTTAGCATAGAAAGGATCGAAAAGAATTCAATCGGGAGCACGCTCGTCTCCATACAGCAGCGGCTGCAGTCTTTTTTACACCGGATCTGACCTTTGTGTTTTTTCTTTATGACCTTGATCTTATTGTCTACAAATTCTATGAATTCAAAATATGCATCAAAATAATATTGTCTATTTTCCATTTATACTCTCTATCTGATTTTCGTCTATTATTATGGTTTTAACTGAAGATCCTGATCCGTGATAAAGAATAAAAGCTGAAACAAGTATCAGAAGAACAATAAGAAATATCATCCTCTTTTTTACAGGTTTTTTTTCCTGTGAGGAAAAAGAGGAAAATTTCATTTTCTGATTTAAAGGTTCTGAGCTTTTATTTCTCAGACTTGTGGTTGTAGTATACGAAAAACTATTTTTATTGGATCTGATTCCGAACATGTCCTGCTTTTTTATAGAGAGTTATATTTTTCGAGTCCGAGCCTGATTATTTCTATAGCCTTTTTTAGATCTTCTGTGTTTAGCACATAAGCTAATCGAACCTGGTTTTTCCCCAGTCCTTCGGTGGCATAAAAACCCGAAGCAGGTGCGACCATTGTTGTTTCGTTATTATGCCTAAAATCAGACAGCAGCCATTTCGCAAAGTCCTCTGCATCATTCACAGGAAGGCCTATTACCATATAGAATGCGCCTTTTGGTTTGGGTACTGTGACACCGGGTATCTTTGAAAGTTCTTCGAACGCAAAATCTCTTCTTTTCATATATTCTTTATGAACCTCTTCGAAATATGACGCCGGAGTATCCAGGGCAGCTTCAGCAGCCTGCTGGTCGATACTGGGCGGGCACAATCTGGCCTGTCCGAATTTTAATACAAGTCCCAGAAGAGCGGTATTTCTTGTAACTATGCAGCCTACCCTGGATCCGCAGGCAGAATATCTTTTTGATGTTGAATCAATAAGAATACCGTTCTGTTCAAAATTGTCGAATTCCAGTATGGAAGTGGCCTTACAATCGTAAGTAAATTCTCTATAGACCTCATCCGATATCACATAAAGATCATTTTCTTTTGCAAAATCCACCAGTTCCTGTAATCTGTCTCTGGAAAAAACAGCTCCAGTCGGATTACCGGGGTTACATATTACGATCGCTTTTGTTCTGGGGGTAAGTTTTTTCTTGAATTCACTGATGGGGGGGAGGTCAAAACCGTCTTCAATACTGGTCGCAACTGCTACTATTTTTACTCCCGCCATCACCGCGAATCCGTTATAGTTCGTATAGAAAGGTTCCGGTATTATGACCTCGTCACCGGGAGAAAGAGCGGAAAGGAGAGTAAATATAATTGCTTCACTCCCGCCTGTAGTTACAAAAATATTTGAAGTCTCCACATTAATATTAACGCTTTTATAGTACTCTGCCAGTTTTTCTCTGTATGAGAGCAGACCCTCACTTGGTCCGTATTCTATTACAGGCGGGATATTGTGGTAAGCATCTATCATTACCTTCGGGGTCTGAATGTCGGGCTGACCGATATTCAAATGATAAACTGAAACACCTTCGAGTTTTGCCTGTACAGCATACGGTGCAAGTTTCCGTATAGGACTTTCCTGCATTATCTCATTTCTCGAGGACAAAGATATTTTTGACATTACGATCTCCTGTTTATTTAAAGAGCCGACAGCTAAAATAATTATGAACTGAAATAAAGTCAAGTCCTGTGATTATGAATATTTTTATTGAATTCATAAGTTTTTCCTGTCATTGAATGCTTGTTTCAAAGTGATCTCATCGGTATATTCGATCTCACCGCCGACCGGTATTCCGGTTGCAAGTCTGGATATTTTCACTTTTTCATTCTTGAGTTTTTCTGCAATGTATAATGCAGTGGTGTCCCCTTCGACCGACTGATTAAGAGCAATAATGACTTCGCTGATGTTTTGATCTTTTATTCTGTCTATCAATTGCGGGAGATGTATCGAAGAGGGCCCTATGCCGTCAAGAGGACTTATCAGTCCCCCCAGAACATGGTAGGTGCCTTTGTGAATGCCCGACTTTTCAAAAAGATAAAGATCGTTAAAACTTTCTACAACACATATACTCTCATTTTTTCTGTTTTTGTCTGAACACACAGGACATATTTCCAATTCGGTAAGGTTGTAGCATATCTTACAGAGTCCCAGTTTTTCTTTCGCGTCTCTTAACGACTCAATAAATTCATCCGTAATTCTCTCTTCTGAGTTAATAATGTAATATGCCATTCTTCTTGCAGACTTTTTACCGACTCCGGGAAGCTTTGAAAAACAATTGATGAGTTGTTCGAGTATTTCTGAAGTAACAGACATCAAAACCCCGGTATTTTAAATCCTTCCGGCAGTTTTGGTGCGATCTTGGACATTTCTTCCCCGGATAGTTCTTCAACCTCTTCGTTAGCTTTATTTACGGCGGCCAGTATCAGGTCTTCGAGTCCTTCGGCATCATCAGGATCTATGACTGCCGGGTCAATTTTTATAGACATCACCTTCCTTTTTCCGTTCATGCGGACCTTGACCATACCTCCGCCGGCAGTGCCTTCCACCTCATGAGTTTCGAGCTTATCTTGTGACTTTTGCATATCTTCCTGCATTTTTTGAGCCTGTTTCAATAAAGAGCTCATATCCATGTTTTTTCCCTGCATAAATTTCCTCCTTATTTATCTATGAACCTGCAGTTGAACGGTTCTTCAAATAAAAATTTGAGCTGGGGAGATCTTTTTAAAAGATCATTCTTCTTTTCTTCGAATGATTTTCCCCGCGTATTTTTCTTAATTTTTATTAATCTGTCCTTTTCGGGAACCTTTTGAAGTTTAAGTTCGACTTTTATCGACTTTTGATCAAAAAAGCTGTTTAACAGTGTTTCAAGGCTGTTTTTTTTTGCTATGCAAAACTTTCTGAACACTATATCTCTGGGATCAAACCTTATTTTGAGCAGGCTGTTTTTAAGAGAATAAGGATCACCGTATTCAATTGCAGAAAGTTTGATCTCTTTTGCAGCTAATTCTGTGAACTTTTTCCAGCCTGCCCTTATTTTTTCCAGACAGAGGGCTTCAGGATCCTGTTCTAGATTTTTTTTTGGGTTAATTGCGGGAGTTTTTTTTTTATCAGGCGGCGGACCGTTCTCTTTTTCTTCAGCACTGACTGCTGCTTTGATCCCGTTGTCATTCAAGAGCCTTAAGATTCCGGATGCCACATCTTCTAAGCCTACTTCAAAATCCCCCTCGATCTTTGAAAGTCTGTCTATCAGGGTCTTTATATCTGTAACAGGTTCATAATGTAAAATTTTTAGAAGAGTAAGTTCCAGATCGATCCTCTGAAAGGGTGACATTTTTAATTTTGGAACTGCCCGGCTCAATATATCTATAAAGAAGAGGATGTCTTTTTCACCGAATTCATCCTTATATTTTGTCAGTCTTTTTATATTGTCCGTGGTCATATCGGTTATTTTTGCTTCTCCGGATGTTTTGAACAAAAGGAGGTCTCTAAAAAACTCGGTAAGTCCTTTTATGAAAGAGAGTATGTGGAGTCCGTTAGAGTACATTTTTTCCACAAAGTCCATTAGTTCTGCGGTTTGGCCGGATGTTATAATTCCTATAAACTCGAAATAAGAGTCAAGAGCAGGCAGCCCCAGTGCCTGATATGTTGTTTTTACGGTTATATTATTTCCCGAATATGCTATTACCTGATCCAGGCACGACTCAGCATCTCTTACAGATCCGTCGCCGGCTTTTGATATCAGTATCAGAGATTCCTCATCAATACTGACACCCTCTTTTTTACAGATATTTTTGAGAGCATCTGACAAAACTGAGATTTCCACTCTTTTAAAATCATGCCGCTGGCACCTTGAAAGAATAGTAGCAGGAACTTCATTCACCTCGGTCGTTGCAAAAATAAATACCGCATGATCCGGAGGCTCTTCGAGGGTTTTTAAGAGTGCATTGAAGGCCTGATTGGTCAGCATATGGACTTCGTCAATAATATATATTTTCTTCCTTGTTTTGGCAGGTGAGAATTTTATATCGTCTCTCAGGTCCCTTATTTCATCAATTCCTCTGTTGGAAGCGCCGTCGATCTCTCTTACATCAAGACTGTTGCCTTGATCTATCTCTTTACAGTTGGAACA
>JAWOER010000091.1:0-3551 GCA_046482655.1 Candidatus Delongbacteria bacterium
GTTGCCAAACCTTTTACCATTGAAGAGATCGGAAAGTGCGTAAGAAAAGTTCTAAAGAATAAGCGATGAAAAACAGTAACGGAAAAAATATCAGAGAGCTCTCGCAGACTCCGGGATCCTCTCTAAAAGTAAATTCCGGTAATGGAGGATCCGTGAACGAGCGGACAGGCTTTGATAAATACCTTGTAACAAAAAAGAAAAAGCTGAATAAAGAGGATATTGTTAAGGGTATCCTCGAAGGTGACCGGGTAATACTAGGAAGAGCACTTTCACTTATAGAAAGTACAAGAGCCGATGATAACGAGCTTTCTAAAACGATCATAAACGAATGTCTGCCGCATTCAGGAAATTCTGTAAGGGTCGGGATAACCGGCGTTCCCGGTTCCGGCAAGAGTACTTTTATTGAGGCTCTCGGACTCTATCTTTTGTCTGCCGGCAAAAAGATCGCCGTTATGGCGGTAGATCCCAGTTCCAGCAGAACGGGGGGCAGCCTGATGGGGGACAAGACCCGCATGGAAAAACTTTCGGGGCATAAAGATGTGTTTATAAGACCATCCGCCACTTCAGGCTTTTTGGGAGGCGTGAACAGGGCGACAAGAGAGGCTATAATACTTGCAGAAGCCGCCGGACATGATGTGATTCTGGTAGAGACTGTCGGCGTGGGACAGTCGGAAATACTTGTTCATTCCATGGTCGATTTTTTTTTGCTTCTGCAGATAGCCGGAGCAGGCGATGAATTGCAGGGAATTAAAAAGGGCATTATGGAAATGGCGGACGCCATAGCCGTAACCAAGGCGGACGGAGATAATGTGCAGAAGGCCGAACTCTGCAAAAAAGAGATCGAGAACGCACTCCATTATTCTCTGAATTATGATGAGGACTGGACTATACCTGTCCTTACTGTTTCGGCCATCGAGAACAGATCGGTCAAAGAATTATGGGATATTGTGCAAGATCATGCAGAGCGGATGAAAGAGAGCGGAAGGTTTAGTGCCAAAAGAAAAGAACAGACATTTGAATGGATGCGTCACACCATAATAAAGAACTTGGAGAACGAATTTTATAATTCACCGGATGTGAAAGCTGAGTATGACAAATATAAGAGTGCCGTTCTGGAGGGAAAAATTTCACCTGTAACAGCAGTTGAGGAACTCATATCTATATTTAAGTCATAACAACACCTTCACCCGTCATCCCGTTGACTTTTACCTTCAAATCTTTTTCGAAACGCACATGTTTTATAAACTCGTCCTCATAAACACTTTCCATACTGTTGATCAGCTCGAGATCTATATCACCTTCATTAAGGTAGGGGTTAATTGTAAAATAAAGAACCTTTAACAGTGTTATGTTCTGAAAAAAATGCGATCCCTGGCTGGGGTCAATATGGAAATTTTTAAGACCGTGCTCCACTATCACTCTTGCGCGCGATATCTGAGCCCACTTTACAGGAATTCCCAGCCACGGGTCCGTGCTGCCCCATCTGCCCGGCCCCACAAGAATGTAGTTGCTGTTCTTTTCCAGAAAGCCCCGATTGATCTTTTGAAGTGTTTCCGCTATCCTGACCGTATTTGAAGGATCAAAATTTTCGGATTTGACATAAACGATATCACGGAGGCCTTCAATATTTCCGTTCCCGAGCGAGTGGACAGACCTCATTACAGCGTTTTTTTTGTCCTCTTCAGTTATCGTCACATCGCTGTATTCAAGACCCTGAACTATGGGCCGGATCTGCAGGAACCTGAAAAGCTTTGGTCTGCCTTTCGGTCTGTCCAACTCCACCGCAAATTCTATTTCTACAGGAGAGTTCATCTCCTCCGCACCATTTTCGAGCAGAGTAAGTATTATCTCTGTGAGAGGGAACATATCGTATTTTAAAATAGGTGCGAAAGTCAATACCTTTTTACCTTTGTCCATATAACCCTCCACCATAGAATTGCTCTGATGATCATAGGTGGATACCAATAGTTTTACAGAATTATCCTTTTGTGCTTCACAAATATCAAGATGAAGAAGATTTTCTTTCTCATTTATCGTTGGAACAAATTTTTTCTCCATATCCAGTGCGTAAAACTTCTTTTGGGTATTTTTCAGAGCCATTTCCGCAGAAGATATCTGCAGGATCTTTTTGGGTGTTTTCGGAGAAAATCTTAAGGATATTTCTCCGTCCACTATAGTTTTTCCCAGACCCAGTGCGATATTTACAACACCGTGTTCGGATTTTTCTGCACCTACAGGATAAAAATTCAGCGACCTTGCGACTCCGGAAACAGACGGATAGAATCTGGCGTTTTTATCTTTACCCTCATACAGTTCACCTGTCACCTCCTGAATTATAACAGCCATCTTTTCTTCGTCGATCACATTGTGAGTCGCCTTCATATAATCTTTGCTGAACTGATAAAAAGTCGATGCGAAAACACCTTTTATTGCCATGGAAAGTTCCTTGAACCTCACATTGATATTGGGGTCGTTATTCGGTATCATATATGTTGTATAAACTCCCGCAAAAGGCTGATAATATGAATCTTCGAGAAGGCTTGAAGATCTGATAGCAAGGGGTGTCCGCAGATAAAACAGGATACAGTACAAATCCTCTTTGAGAGAGGGGGGGAGATCTGCATTAACGAAAAATTTGAGGATCTTTTCGTCGGGAACATTGGAAAGAGCGAAGTCGTAAAGATTATTTATAGTCATGAACTCTTCGAACACTTCCGTTGTGAGAACAATTGTGCGGGGAATATTTATAACCACATCGTCATATTTGTAGTTCAATTTTTTTTCTTTTAGAAATGAATCTATAAAGGCAAGACCGCGGGCTTTTCCCCCTAGGGACCCTTTGCCAATTCTACTGAATCCCGAATAATCATCAAAAAAATCTTTGTTAAAAACGGCAATAGTGCCTTTTGAGGAGTGGATACGGTAGTTTTTGATAGTTTTATACATATATTCTCTTACTGATTCCAGATCGTCAAAATCAGTTTTCTTTTTATTCTTTATAAGATCTGCAAGAGTAAAAAGCGCTCTGGCCTTAAACCATTTTGAAAAATGGTTATTCATTGCATGATACTCAAAAGATTCTATGCTTATCGTTTCCACCTTGTGCTGCAGGTCTCTAAGGTCCGAAGCCCTGGTTATTTCACTGCCGGTTTCAGGATCAATAAAGATAAACTCTCCGAATCCGAAATTGGAGTTGATATAATCTCTCAGATCGTTAAGGAGAGTTTTAGAATGTTTATAGAGAAAATTAGCCTCGAGTTTTTCTGCTTCGGTTTCGAATTCTGTCTGGGATGACTGTAGCAGGATCGGCATATGAGGATCTTCTTTTCTTATCATTTTTGCCAGTCTGATACCCGCGTCCTTACATTCTTTTTCATTTATTTTGTAACTTATATCGGAAATTATACCTATAAGGTTTTCCTTATATTTTTTATAAAGCTCACAGGCCTGTTCGTAGTTGTTTGCAAGAAGTATCTTTGCTCTTGCACGCATTCTCATTGTCTTCTGATGTTCATTGAGCCCTTCCGACATAAGGTCGCGGGTCTGATGGA